>CANBWK010000033.1 GCA_947373105.1 Comamonadaceae bacterium
CTGACTGCCCTTGCCGTCGGCGCAGGCTACCAATGGTTGCTTCAGCCGATATATCCGCATGGTCCTGCTTTAGATTTAACGGTTGAACCCGGGACAACACCCCGAGGCGTGGCTCAGGCCGTGGTCGATTCTGGCGCCAAAACGTCTGCTGATTTGCTTTTTGTCTGGTTTCGCTTGTCTGGCCAAGCCCGATCCATTAAAGCGGGTAGTTATGAAATTACCAACGCCACGACGCCGCGCACGTTGTTGTTGATGCTAGCCCGTGGCGAAGAATCTTTGCGTACCGTGACCTTGGTTGAAGGATGGAACTTTAGACAAGTTCGGCAAGCCTTGGCCAAAGCTGACCTCCTCAAGCACGATTCAAAAGACTGGGCCGATGCGGATCTCATGTCTGAATTAGGAAGACCCGGGCTTCACCCAGAAGGGCGTTTTTATCCTGACACTTACACCTATGCAAAAGGTGCCAGCGACATGGCTGTGCTGAAGCGGGCACTCAAATCAATGGATACGCATTTGGCACAAGCTTGGGCAAAAAAGTCCCCGCTTTCGCCTTTAAAATCGGCCGACGAAGCCCTCATTTTGGCCAGTATTGTCGAAAAAGAAACGGGCAAAGCCTCTGACCGTCCCTTGATTGCGGGCGTATTTGCCAACAGGTTGCGCATGGGCATGCTGCTTCAAACAGATCCCACTGTCATTTATGGTCTGGGCGCGAATTTTGACGGCAATTTGCGCCGTATTGATTTACGTACTGACACACCCTACAACACCTACACGCGAGCAGGTTTGCCGCCTACACCGATTGCCATGCCCGGTAAAGCGGCCATGGCTGCTGCAGTGCAACCCGCTTCAACCCAAGCGCTGTATTTTGTCGCCAAAGGCGATGGCAGCAGCCACTTCAGCAACAGCTTGAGCGAGCACAATCGCGCGGTGAACCGTTACCAACGAGGGCAGGGCGGTCAAGACAGCCCGGTCAGTGGACAATGAGACTTTTCACCATGAGTGCACTATGACACGCGGTTTATTCATCAGCTTCGAGGGCATTGATGGCGCAGGCAAGTCCAGCCACATCGATGGTCTGGCCGCCTTGTTTCGCGATCAAGGGCGTCATGTGACTTTGACCCGTGAACCCGGTGGAACCCCGTTGTCTGAAAAACTGCGTGCGCTTGTATTGCACGATCCCATGCACCCGCTGACGGAGGCTTTGCTCATGTTTGCCGCACGTCAAGAACACATTGTTCAAGTGATTGACCCTGCACTGACCCGGGGTGATGTGGTGTTGTGCGACCGTTTCACTGACGCCACTTTTGCCTACCAAGGTGGGGGCAGGGGGTTTGACTGGCAGGTGCTGGAGACCTTAGAACACATGGTGCAAATGCGCACCGATTTGATAGATAAGTCATTGCTCCAGCCTGACTTGACGGTGTGGTTTGATTTGCCACCCGCTGTTGCAGCCGAGCGCCTTGTGCAAGCCCGCATTCCTGATAAATTTGAAGCGCAACCGATTGCATTTTTTGAAAATGTTCGCAATGGGTATGCACGCCGTTGCGCGCAAAACCCTGCACGTTTTGTGCAAATTAATGCCAACCAAAGCCGAGAGGGCGTTTGGTTAGAAGTGGAAAGCGCTGTGATGAGCCTGCTCGCATTACCAAATAAAACAGGACATACGCCATGAGCCTGACTTTGAATGCGCCCTGGATTGAATTACAAACCGAGCAACTGTTGGCCCAACGGGGTCACGCTTGGCTTTTGTCTGGCCCCTCAGGCTTGGGGCAATACGATCTGGCATTGTCCTTGGTCAGTGCGTGGTTGTGTGAAAAGCCCGCTCCCCAGGGGGCATGCGGCGTTTGCGGCAGTTGTCACGCCATTCAGGTGCGCACGCACGCTGATTTGTGTGTATTGATGCCCGAAACTGTCATGTTGGAGCTGGGCTGGCCCTTGAGCGAAAAAGCCCAAGATGAGATTGACAAAAAGACCCGCAAACCTTCACGTGAAATACGTGTGGATGCAATGCGTGATGCCGTCGAATTTTCACAACGCACCAATGCACGCGGACAGGGCAAAGCTGTACTTGTTTATCCAGCAGAGAGGATGAACAACATCACCGCGAACGCATTGCTTAAAACACTGGAAGAACCCGCTGGTGATGTGAAGTTTGCTCTCGCCACCGAGGCGGCCCACCAGCTGTTACCAACCATCCGTAGCCGCTGCCTGGGTCACACAATGGACTGGCCAGATACGGCGCAAGCTTTGTCTTGGCTTGCCGATCAAGGTTTTGATGGGGCCGAGGCTGAGGTTTTGCTCCATGCCGCGGGAGGTCGACCCGCAGACGTCTTGCGTCAGGCCGCATCAGGGCAATCGCCCGTCTGGTGGTCATCATTTCCACAGGCTATGGCCCGGGGCGAAGTGGCCGCTTTGTCAGACTTGAATCCGAGCCAAGCGATCGATGCACTGCAAAAGCTGTGTCATGATCTTGTTTTACGACAAGCAGGTTCTTCGCCTCGCTTTTTTAATTTGGATACTTTGCCTGCCAGCCAAGCATCACTGTCCACTCTAACCGGCTGGTTCAAGCGTCTGACCACCGCAGCTCGCTCGTCAGAGCATCCCTTTAACGCGGGCTTGATGCTGGAAGCATTGGCCAGCGAAGCACGTTCGGCCATTACTGCCACCCATTGAACTGATTGATTGATGTACACCGATTCTCATTGCCACCTGAATTTCCCCGAGCTCGCCAAGCAATTGCCTGAAATTCGCGCTGCCATGGCCGCAGCCTATGTGACCCGTGCTTTGTGCATTTGCACAACCATTGAGGAGTTTGCTCCGGTTCACAACTTGGCAACAACCTATGACAACTTCTGGGCGACGGTGGGGGTACATCCCGACAATGAAGGTATTTATGAACCAACTTTGGATGATCTGGTTGAGCGTGCAGCCTTGCCACGTGTCGTGGCCATTGGAGAGACGGGGCTTGATTACTACCAAATGCAAGAACGTAAAGGAGGGCGCAGTTTGGGGGATATGGAATGGCAACGCAATCGTTTTCGCACGCATATCCGTGCGGCACAGGTGACAAAGCTGCCCTTGGTCATTCATACGCGGGCGGCATCAGATGACACATTGGCCATTCTGAAGGAGGAGGGTGAAACCGGTCAGGGTCAGTCTGCAGGAGGTGTTTTCCACTGCTTCACTGAGTCGCAAGCCGTTGCCCGCGCGGCACTGGATTTGGGTTTCTACATTTCACTTTCCGGTATTCTGACGTTCAAGACCGCGCAGGATTTGCGCGAGGTTGCCAAATTCGTGCCGGACGACCGTTTGTTAATTGAGACTGACAGCCCCTATTTGGCACCTGTACCTCACCGTGGAAAGCTCAATACGCCTGCTTACGTTCCCTTAGTCGCTAAATTACTGGCCGAGTTGCGTGGTGGTACTGCTGAATCCATTGGCGTGCTGACCAACGCTAATTTTGATCGGCTTTTCTACAAAGCATTACAATAAGTTAGGCGCGTAAGCTCTTGTAATTTATATCATGTTATTTATGAAGAAAATATTAAAGTACATTGTTTTAATTGGATTTATTTCAATATCAATTCCTACTTTTGCTGGCTCATACGAGGATTTTTTCAGTGCCGTTGCAAATGACCAACCAACCAAAGTGAGCGCCTTGCTTGAACGTGGATTTGACCCTAACACCATCAACCCCGACGGCATTCATGGTTTATTTTTGGCAGTCAATTCTGACTCGCTTAAGACAGCCACCGTTTTGATCAATTGGCCCAAAACCAACGTAGAGTGGCGTAACAGCAAAGATGAAAGTCCCTTGATGATGGCCTCCATCAAGGGACATACAGACTTGGTCAAGTTACTGATTGCAAAAGACGCTGATGTCAATAAAACAGGTTGGACGCCTTTGCACTACGCGGCATCGGCCGCAAAGAAATCCATCATTGAGATTTTGCTTGAACACAGCGCTTACATCGATGCAGAATCACCCAACGGTTCAACACCTTTGATGATGGCCGCAATGTATGGCAACGCCGAATGCGTTCGCTTGTTACTTGAAGGTGGCGCCGACCCAACACTCAAAAATCAATTAGGCTTGAGTGCCTCTGACTTTGCGAAACGCGTAAGTCGTGACGATTCAGTGGCGCTTATTGATGCTGCTGTTAAGAAGTGGAATTTACCCAGATCTTCATTGCCTACTCAGTGACATGTTTAGTTGACGAGGTATGTATCGTCATGCCTTTAACCGCTTCATTTATGCATCATTTACACTTCATACGATGTATATTATGTTAAGTCATTAAGATGAAAAGATGTGCATCGATTTATCCATCATTCAATTCAATGCACTATGGCATCAGGTTCATCATTGATGGTGGTACGTCGGAGCTCCCTGCGCTCCATGATGTCAAATCTGCGTCCACGATGTACCGTGCTTCGGTTGTCCCACATCACAGTATCGCCAACATCCCAGTTGTGGGTGTAAACAAATTGTCTTTGGGTGGCATGTTCAAGCAAATCACTCAGGAAAATTCGGCCTTCTGCTGTGGGCCAACCAATCACTTCACGGGCATGGACACCGACAAACAAAACTTTGCGGCCAGAGCCAGGATGGGTATCAACCAAAGGCCATATAGCAGGCGGAATTTCCTTTTTCTGATCATCCGTATAGGCGTCATCACCCAAAAGGATTCGGGTATGAAGGGCAAAATGCTCCGCTTTCAAGGTCGAAAGCTCGATTTTCATTTCAGGTGTCAGCGCATCATAGGCGGCTCGCAAATCAGAGAATTCTGTGTTTCCACCCCAACTTGGCTTGATAACAGAATGCAAAATGGAATAAGCAGCCCTTGGATTCATGAATGAACTGTCGCTGTGCCAAAGTTGATTGGCAAAACTGGACAGGTTTTTTCGAGAGTCACGAGGTGCCACTTGGCCTGACATTTCCACATTCGATATGTCAACCAATCGCTCGTCATCCAATCGCTCAGGGCGCTTGAAGATCCTTTTCAAGCCAATGTCCAGGGGGCCAAATGATTGTGAAAACTGCAATTGCTCTTGCATGGTTAAAGGCTGATTTTTCCAAACCAAAACAGCATATTGATTCATTGCATCATTGATTTGACGTATCTCATCAGCATTTAAGGCTTTCGTCAGATCCAGGCCACTGGCTTCAGCGGCAAATAAAGGGTGCAAAGGTTTGATTTGAAGGGGCATGGCGAAAATCTCATTCAGATTCAATACGGGCTTCGCTGATGACGCGAGCCCACTTCTTAATTTCAGATTGAATGAACGCATCAAACTGTTCGGGTTTGGACGCCACCACTTCCATACCCATCTCTTCCAAACGCTTTTTGATTTCTGGGTTGCTCAATACCTTGAATGTATCCGATTGAATTTTTTGAACAATATTCAACGGTGTTCCTTTGGGAACAACAAATCCCAATAAAGCATTGACATTAACGCCGGGTATGGTTTCTGAGACTGTAGGATAGTCAAAACCCGATACTCTTTTATCACCCAGAGTCGCAATCATTTTCATTCGACCGGCTTTCACATAGGGTAAAACTGAAAGAAATGGATCAACGACGAGGTCGATGCGTCCACCCATCAGCTCGGTATGGGCAGGGGCACTTCCTTTGAATGGTGCATGCAATATTGAAATATCTGCCGAGCGTTTGATCAACTCGGTTCCTAAATGTGCGGTCCCCCCTGCCCCTGGGGTGCCATAACTCAGTTTGTCTGGGTTTTTCTTGGCATAGGTTATCAATTCAGCCAGGGTATTGAACGGGGCATCGGGGCGGGCAACCAGCGCCAACTGCAAATTGGCAATTTGAGTCACGCCTGTTAAGTCTTTAAGCGTGTTGTAAGGCATGGTTTTTCGCAAGCTCGGATTCACCACATAAGAAGAATTGACCATGCCAAAAACCAAGCCATCAGGTGCGGATTTAGCTACAAAATCTACACCAATGACCGTGCCAGCACCTGCCTTGTAATCGATCAAAACGGGTTGCCCCCAAATCTCTTGCAATTTCAAACCCAACAATCGCCCTACCGTGTCAGTAGGCCCACCCGGTGGAAATGGGATAACAATCTTGACCGGGGCCTTAGGAAAGTCTTGTGCGGATGCAATTGTTGGCATTGCAATGAGCAAAAAAAGCAGACTGACAACCCGAACAAGGAAGTTGAAACACTGAATTGCAGAGCGCATGTGAATTTTTCTCAAAAAAAATAATTTCAAGTGAAAAAGAAACAAGTCAAAGCTTTTTGACGAGTTAGATATGTCCCCAAACCAATAAAGCATCCCTCTTTTCGGAGACCAAATCTATTTTGGCACCCACTGGCAAAAGGACTTTGGTAGACACGTGACCAAAAGGCAATCCCGTTAACACGGGCGCTTTGATTTTGCTTCGGAGCCATGTCATCACTGTTGATAATTTAAAGCCTTTGTCGTGTGCGGGCACCAGTTTGTAACTGTTAAATTGACCCAATAGAACTGCCTTTTGCTGCGCCAATACGCCCGCATGAAGGAGCTGCGTGAGCATTCGTTCAATGCGGTAAGGATGCTCTCCCACGTCCTCAAGAAACAACACGCCACCTTTCACTTGTGGAAAGTACGGAGTGCCCAACAAAGAAGTAAGAACCGTCAGGTTGCCGCCCCACAGCGTTGCGTCTTTGACGATGACACGGCCATCCGATTCGGATTTTGGCAGCTCCCAGCCCGTGCCCTCACCTTGCTCCATCCATAAGTCGTCAAAACAAGCTTGCATGATGTCATCTGGTTCATCAGGTGTGCCGAAGTCTTCACCCAAAGCGGGGCCTTGCCAAGTGACACATCCCGTCTTGGAAAACACCGCTTGGTTAAACGCTGTGAAATCACTCAAACCCACAAATTGCGTCCCCTTGTCAATGGCTTTGGCGATGGCTTTGTAGGGTAAGGCAGGCAAAATACGCGTGAGACCGTAGCCACCACGAGAGATCAATGCCACATCAGCGCCACTGGCTGCAGCCCGACCAATCGCCGCAATACGTTGTTCGTCATCTCCAGCAAAACGCATGTGACTTGCCAATGCCGCCTCATCAACTTCCACTTGATGGCCTTGGGTACGAAGACGATTCAGGCCGCGCCGAAAAGCAGCTTTGTCGCGCACCGCACTGGACGGGGAAAATATATATATATGAGCCATGCTGCTGAATGGGTCATCCGTCAAAATAACGGAATCATGGTGAAGTAGAAGTTGTGAAGTGTCTCACAGCGGCCTGCGCAATTGCCCTTCCCTGCTCTTGAACAAAATGCCCTGCGTCGGCCAAAAGCATGGGTTCTGGGCAGCCTTGGATCTGATGTTTCAATGAACGCATGACCGATTCTCCCAACACAGGATCTTGCTGACCAATCGCCATGAAGGTCTGGCCTTGCCAGTTGTTCCTCCAAAAGTCTTGCGCCTGCCTCGAAATAGCAGCACCCGGCGAATCTGAAAACTCGGGCACCATGGGCGGAAAGGCCCTCAGCGCAGCGCGGTAACCCTTGTCCGGAAAAGGTGCGTTGTAGGCCGCTGTCTCTCCCTCGCTCAGGGTGCGGTTGCCGCGCAGCAACAACTTGCCCACATCAAACAGTGGCCGGCTAGCGCACCAATCACGCCAAGCCAAAAAACCTGGGCTCAAAGCCTCGTTGCCAGTAGCCAAGGTGGTATTCATGAGCAGTAAACCCTTGTAACGCTCGGGTGCATCCATAGGCAAAGTCAAGCCCAGTATCCCACCCCAATCCTGCACCACAAGAACAACACGCTGCAAATCAAGCCGCTCCGTCAGATCCAGCAATGCTTGTCGATGGGTTTCAAATGTATGAAAGCTGTCCTTTTTGGGTTTGTCACTCTTGCCAAAGCCGATCAGATCTGGCGCCACTACGCGGTGGCCCGCTGACAGCCAAACAGGGATCATCTTGCGGTAGAGGTAACTCCATGCAGGATTGCCATGCAGACATAGCCAAGTCATTGGCGCATCTTGAGGTCCTTCATCCAAGTAATGCATGCGCAGCCCCGGAATGGATGGCAAATCACTGATGTACTTCGGCGTCCAAGGGTAATCTGGCAAATCGGCAAAAGCAGCATCGGGCGTGCGTAAAGTATCTTCGCGCAAGGGGTCCGTGTTCATACGTTTAGATTTGAAGAAGGTCTTGAGTAAATCCCCGCAGGCATCGGCAAGTTCGCCACCTGTCACTTTGGTATGGTGATTGATTTGCGCATTAGCAAACAAGTTCATCACCGAACCTGCAGCGCCCGTTTTTGTATCGTGGGCTCCAAACACCACATGGTCAAGTCGCGCGTGCAGCATGGCGCCACTGCACATGGCGCAGGGCTCAAGCGTCACATAAAGGGTGCATCCTTCAAGCCTGTAATTGCCCAAGACTTTGGCGGCTTGACGTATGGCAACCACTTCAGCATGGGCCGTCGGGTCGTAGTCAGAAATGGGGGAGTTTCGACCATGGGCAATGACTTGCCCGTCTTTTACGACAACAGCACCGACAGGGACTTCGCCTGCATCGGCGGCAGCTTGCGCCTGGGCCAGGGCCAGGCCCATCCAATGCGCGTGCGAGGCCATCACACCATGTCCAATTTTTTCATCCAGCGAGCCAAGGCTTGTTCATTTTCACCCCCTTGTAAATAAGCAGCATGCATTCCAGCATGGGCTTCGGGTCGGTGCTGATTCAGTTTGACGGCACACTGAAGGCTAACAATGTTGAGCTCAAACGCCTGGATGGCATGGAGCATTTTGCTGGCGTAGTCATGCGGCAAGCTGCGCCATTGGTCTGCATAGGCCGGTTCGTGGTCGGCTATCAATTGCTTGAGCAAGGCATCTTTGGCTTCTTCGCCATCAAGCAGACGTGCATGCACGCGCACCTGAACAGCCAAATAACTCCACGTGGGCACCCTTTGCACATCGCTATAAACTTTGGGCGACATGTAAGCCTGTGGCCCCATAAAGCTGGCCAAAGCCAATGGACGTTCAACCAGAAATTGGGCCAACGGGTTGCTTCTGGCGCAGTGGCCCAACAAGCGCACCGCTTGGCCGCCCTCCTCGATTACCTTCAATGGCAAATGCGCCACAAACGGAAAACCCGTCTCGTCAATGGCGATCAAGCTCGCAAAAGGGTGCGCTTGCATGATGCTGACCGCGTGTTCAGGATGGTCAAATTGTCGAGGCAGGTACACGGAGATTTCCTTTAAAAATGAACCAAATCCAAAACAGCTTTAGCAAAAATAAGAGGTGTTTCTTGTGTCAAATTATGCCCTGCGCCCGCCGCTACTCGGTGCTCTGTGGCGTCAGAAAAATGGTGCGCATGCGCTTCGGCTGTGCCGCCAGACGTCACTCCCACTCAATAGTCGCTGGTGGTTTAGAGCTCACGTCGTAAGTCACTCGATTAATTCCGCGAACTTCATTGATGATGCGGCCAGACACTTTCTTGAGCAGCGCATAGGGCAACTCGGCCCAGTCAGCGGTCATGAAATCGCTGGTTTGTACGGCGCGCAAGGCCACCACGTAGTCGTAAGTGCGGCCATCGCCCATAACACCCACACTTTTGACGGGCAGGAACACGGTGAAGGCCTGACTGGTGAGGTCGTACCAGCTCTTGCCGCTGTCATCTTTGAAGTTGCGCAGCTCGTCAATGAAGATTGCATCCGCACGTCGCAGCAGATCCGCATATTCCTTTTTAACTTCGCCTAGAATCCGCACCCCCAAACCTGGGCCTGGGAAGGGGTGTCGGTAGACCATTTCACGGGGCAGGCCCAAGGCCACACCGAGTTCGCGCACTTCGTCCTTGAACAATTCACGCAATGGCTCCAGCAGTTTCAGGCCCAGTTGCTCTGGCAAGCCGCCCACGTTGTGGTGACTCTTGATCGTGACGGCTTTCTTGCTCTTGGCGCCGCCCGACTCGATCACGTCGGGGTAAATCGTGCCTTGGGCCAGGAACGTTGCGCCTTTGACGGCGCGACTTCCATCCTCGCCTTTGTGGCCGCCATCAGCTTTCAATTTCGCAGCCTGCTCCTTGAATACGTCCACAAACAATCCGCCAATGATCTTTCGCTTGGCCTCGGGCTCGCTCACACCCGCCAGCTTGCCCAAGAACAAATCGCTGGCATCCACGCGGATCACTTTCGCATGCAGCTTGCCAACAAACATCTCCATGACCATGTCGCCCTCGTTCAGGCGAAGAAGGCCGTGGTCGACAAAAACGCAAGTGAGTTTGTCACCAATGGCGCGGTGGATCAAGGCTGCCGCGACCGATGAATCCACGCCACCGGACAAGCCAAGGATGACTTCTTCGTCGCCTACTTGCTCGCGAATTTTGGCGACCGCTTCTTCAATGTAGTCGCCCATGATCCAGTCAGGGCGAGCTTGGCAGATGTCCAGCACAAAGCGGTTGAGCAAGGCCTGGCCCTGAACGGTATGCGTGACTTCAGGGTGAAACTGTACTGCGTAAAAGCGGCGGGCTTCGTCGGCCATACCCGCAATAGGGCAAGCTGGGGTCGATGCCATGACTTTAAAACCAGGGGGCATGGCCGTGACCTTGTCGCCGTGGCTCATCCAGACCTTGAGCATGCCGTGGCCTTCGGGTGTGGCGAAGTCTTCAATGCCCTTGAGCAATTCTGTATGGCCATGGGCTCGCACTTCTGCGTAGCCAAACTCGCGGGTATTTCCGGCTTCAACTTTGCCGCCAAGTTGTTCGGCCATCGTCTGCATGCCGTAGCAAATGCCCAAAACCGGAATACCTAACTCAAATACGGCGTCCGGTGCGCGGTCATCGACCTCATACACACTGGCATGCGAACCAGACAAGATGACGCCTTTGAGGTTGCCATCCCTGGCGTATTCTCGAATCCAGTCGCTGCTTACATCGCAAGGATGCACTTCGCAAAACACATGCGCTTCACGCACGCGACGGGCAATCAGCTGGGTAACTTGTGAGCCGAAGTCAAGGATCAGGATTTTGGAATGTTGCATCGGTCAGTCAGCCCGGTAATTCGGGGCTTCTTTGGTGATTTGCACATCATGCACATGGCTTTCACGGATGCCTGCGGTGGTGATTTCCACAAATTCAGCCTTGTTTTGCATGTCTTCAATCGTGGCACATCCGCAGTAACCCATGCTGGCGCGTAAACCACCCGCCATTTGGTAAATGATGGAAACCACCGAGCCTTTATAGGGTACACGGCCTTCGATGCCTTCGGGCACCAGTTTGTCGGCATTGGGGTTACCGGTGCTCGACTCCTGAAAATAACGATCAGCGCTGCCCTGCTGCATGGCGCCTATGGATCCCATGCCGCGGTAGCTCTTGTAGCTACGGCCTTGAAACAACACAATTTCGCCTGGGGCTTCTTCGGTTCCTGCAAACATGCCCCCCATCATGACCGTGCCAGCACCTGCAGCAATGGCTTTGGCAATGTCACCGCTGTATCGAATGCCACCATCTGCGATCATGGGCACGCCTGTGCCCATGAGGGCTGTGGCCACATTGTCAATGGCCATGATCTGCGGCACCCCGACGCCGGCCACGATACGGGTTGTGCAGATAGAGCCAGGGCCAATGCCAACCTTAACGCCATCAGCGCCCGCCTCCACCAAGGCCAAAGCCGCAGCGCCGGTGGCGATATTGCCGCCAATAACCTCAATGTGTGGGTAGTTTTTCTTGACCCAGCGCACGCGATCAATAACGCCCTTGCTATGTCCATGTGCTGTGTCTACGACGATGGCGTCAACTCCTGCACGTGACAATGCTTCGACCCGTTCTTCCGTCCCTTCACCCACGCCCACTGCCGCACCAACGCGCAATTTACCAGCGCCATCACGAGCGGCGTTGGGGAAGTTGAGTTGTTTGGTAATGTCCTTGACCGTGATAAGACCTTTAAGTTCAAACGCATCGTTGATCACCAAAAGGCGTTCGAGCTTGTGTTTGTTAAGCAGGTGCTTGGCTTGTTCTGGGGTGGTGCCTTCAGGCACAGTAATCAAACGCTCACGTGGCGTCATGATTTCACTGACCTTTTGGTCGTAACGGGTTTCAAAGCGAAGATCACGGCCAGTCACAATACCGACGACTTGACGGCCATCACAAACAGGAAAACCCGAAACACCCAATTCATCCGACAAGGCCATGACTTGACGCACGGTTGTATCAGGGGTGATCACGACCGGGTCGCGCAAGACACCTGATTCATAGCGTTTGACCTTGGCCACCTGTGCCGCTTGCTCTTGCGCTGTGAGGTTTTTGTGCACAATGCCGATACCACCTTCTTGGGCAATCGCAATGGCCAGGCGCGCTTCTGTCACCGTGTCCATGGCAGCAGAGACCAAGGGCAGATTTAAACGGATGTTTCGGGTGAATTGAGTAGCAAGGGATGCGTCCTTGGGCAGGACTTGAGAGTATGCGGGCACCAACAAAACATCGTCGAAGGTGAGCGCTTTTCCGAGTAGGCGCATGGGGTAAGGCTCCAAAACAAAGATTGTACCCGCCTTGAGGGCCTGTTTTAGACGCATTTTCAGGTAGCAGACAGCCTCCAGCGCTGGATCAATGCCAATAATTGCGCCCGCATGAATGGTTTTGTCATGTAGTCGTCCATGCCTGCTGCGAGGCAGTTTTCACGGTCATCCGTTAAGGCGTTGGCGGTCAAGGCAATGATCGGCTTGCGAACCATTTTTTGGTTAACTTCCCGGGCTCTGATGGCGCGACAAGCATCTATTCCGTCCATTTCTGGCATTTGAACATCCATCAAAATCAAATCGTAGGATTCTGTTCGACTGACTTCCACCGCTTGGACCCCATCTTTGGCCACGATGACCTTGCAGCCCATCCCTCGAAGCATGGCTGTCAAAATTTCACGGTTGACGTCGTTGTCTTCAGCAACCAGAACTGTGCAATCGACTTGAGGCTTAGGCGTCAAAGTATTCACGTGACCTTGATTCAGAGATAGGCCTATCGACGCCGGAATATGCAAACACTGACTAATGTCTTCTTGAACCAATGGATGCGCCAAGCAGGCATGGGCGCCATATTGAAGGGCTTGCTCAGCTTCGCTGGAAGATCGCATCATGGTCAATGCGATCAATCGAATGTCTTTGCTCATCTGGGAGGCATATGTTTGCAGCCACTGAGATCTATTTTCATTTGCCAAGCGATGATCAATCACGACCCACGCGATATTTTTGTCTTGATGCAACACATCGTTAAAAGCCGTCAGTGATGGAAACCACTTTGAGTCCACACCCAAACGGGATAATTTTTTTTCCAATGCTTGGGCAACCGCGTTCGATTGCGAAATGATCACCGCTTTTTTCAGTATTTCAGTTGGCGATTGACTTGGGACTGGCGTCACCATGCGGATATCGAACCAAAAAGAAGAACCTTGTCCACGGGCACTTTTAAAACCAACATACCCCCCCATAAGCTCGGACAATTGACGTGAAATCACCAAACCTAAGCCGCTGCCACCGTAACGACGAGCCATCGAAATATCGGCTTGAGAAAACGCCTCAAATAAACGTTTTTGTTCCTCGTCTGAGATTCCAATGCCTGAGTCTTGAATGTGGCAACGTAAAAAAGAATCACCTGGCTCTGTAAGCACCACGCTTGCTCGGACCACAATCTCTCCTCGCTCGGTGAATTTGATTGCATTGGCCAGCAAATTGCCCAAAATTTGTTTGAATCTATGCGGATCACCCACCAAAGAAACAGGAACGTCAATGTCAACAGATTGAATTAATTCAAGTCCTTTGTCCTGAGCACGCTCAGCAAACAACATGGACACCTCTTCAACTGCTTTGAGAGGTGAAAATGGCACGGACTCCAATTGCAACTTGCCTGCTTCTATTTTTGAAAAATCAAGAATATCGTTAATCAAATACAACAAGGATGAGGACGAGCTGTTGATCATGTCTACGAAGCGTTTTTGCTGAACATCGAGCGTCGTGTCTGTCAGCATTTCAGAAACGCCGATCAAGCCATTCAATGGCGTTCGGATTTCGTGGCTCATGTTGGCCAAGAACTGACTTTTTGCCATGCTCGCAGCCTCTGCCTGGTCTTTGGCCAATTTCAACTCTGAGGTTCGAGTGGCCACTTCACTTTCAAGACGCGCACTGTGTTGCTCGAGCATGTGATCACGCGTTTCAATCTCATCAAGCATGTGGTTGAAGCCAGATATCAATTGGCCAATCTCATCGCGATGGCCTGGCGCTGCTCGGTGACTGTAATCATTGTTTGTTGCCACTGTGTGCATCAAACTGGCCAAATCAGTGACGGGGCTGGTAATCATCTGATTCATGGCTTTGGCCAGTGCCCGAACTGAAAGCAAGCCCAACACCATTCCCAGTAGAGCGACTGCGCTATTGATGGCCAGTGACCACCATACGCCGTTCAGATCAATCTCTAAAATAAGACTGCCAATTTTTTCACCATCTTGAATAACTTGATGTCGCCATTGAAGTGTCTGAAATGACCAATGAGCCCCATCGGCAAATAATGCTGAGGTGTCCGTGGGTTTGACAGGTGTTTGCTTGAGGCTGCTGGCAGGATAGACGGCAAAAATCAGCCCCTCTTTGTTCAAGAGTCGCGCCGCCTTGACTTGTTCAATGTGCCGTAAACTTTGAAGCTGCTCACGCGCAGCTAAACGATCCTCAAACCGAATGGCGGATGCCGTTACCTCCACCGTTAACTCACTGATGCTGCGAGCTTCGTTTTCAATTCTCATCAGAGCTTGATTGACCTGCCAAATGGCGGTTATCACAAAGAAGACCGCCAAGGCCAAGAGCACACTGACAGTCACGACGTGACCGAGCTTGTAGCCCACAGGCTTGTCTTGTATGGACTGAAAAATTAAACGATTCAGCCTAGAGGGAAGAGTGTTAAGCCGCATGAATAGCACTTAGGGTTTAACGGATTTGGTACTCCGAGCCAGCTTCAACATTTGTGAACTGGCTTTTAAATTGGCTTTCTGCATCGTCGCAAGATTGACATCGAATTCAACCCGATCATCTGTCGCCTGCAACAAAATATGTACACCCGAATCAGCAGCTTGACGCAAGTCACTGACCACCAAAACAGGGGAGCCGTTGAGCTGTCGCATGACCTGGTTTAACAATTTGCCATCGGTATCGCCCACGAAAGCAATTTGGCACTCTTTAAGTTGCTCCAAGGCCACGTCACGCCGCACTTGAATTTCACGCCCCTGAGCAGTTCGGCGGTCCAAGGCTGATAACGCACCGCCCAAATCATCTTTGCCGGCGGTACAGACTCGAAATGGTTTACCTTCATCACCAGGCCAATCAACGTACTTGGCAAAGTTGTAGATGTAAGCGGCTTTAACGCGGTACTCCGCCACACTGTTGGCATTTTGAGCCCAACCCCCCATAGAAAGCTGAGCCATAAATACCAAGAGCATGAATTGTCTTAGATTCAGAGGAAAGATAAACATGATCTGTCCTCCTTAGAAACGCCACAAGGCCGTCACGAAAAGTCTGCGCTGAATGTCGTAAGCACGGGTATACGGCAAAATGCTGATGAACTCGGAATGACGGTCTGTTAGCAAATTTTTGCCCAAAATAGCCAATTCCAATTGCCGATCGACCTGCCAGGCAAGTCGTGCATCCAGCGCCGTATAAGGACCAATGACGAGAGGATTGGTCAGATTTAAGACGTAATGGCTTGTCTGGCTGGTGCGGCGAGCCCAAAGATCCAAATTGATACCACGATCAAAAACATAGTTGCTGCGCAATGAAAACTGATGTCTCGGAGATGCACCTTCAAAGGCATTGACTTGCAAATCTCCGAACAGGTCTCCTGTGTGCACACCTTGAATTCGAAGATATGCGTAAGAGCCTTGAACTCGCCATTTAGAGCTAGGCTGCCAATCCAAGGCAATCTCGCCTCCCCAACTTTTTGCAATCTCTTTATTGGTGTTGTACCCCTGAATAACAAAATAGCAATTAGGCGCTGGGCTGGCCATCATGCAGGCCAAGGCTTCGTTCAAACCCATCACAGATTGTGCGAGTGTGGGTCCGACCAATCGCCCACCTCTTAATGCACTGTAGTCAGTCATAAACAAAGACGCATCCAAGTTCAAATGGGCATCAATTTGCTTGCGCCACCCTCCTTCTAAACTTATCGCCTGCTCAGCCATCAAACCGGCGCCAGGTTGAGGCGTGATTTGAGCCAATGCGGTTAACTTTTGCGAAGGAAGTTGAGGTATGTATTTTGCTGCGTCTTCTGCAGCAATATCAATCGTAGCCAGGCTTTCGGTTCTGCGGGGCGATCGAACCGACTTAGACAAGGCGCCCCAAAAAGTATCGCTCTTATTGGGTGTCCATAACATTCGCACATTGGGTTGAATGTTGAAACCGGTCAAACCATCGTGCTCAAATTTACTGCCCAAAATCAGCTTAAACCGATCAGGCTCCAAAGTGATGTCATCGTGAATGAACGCACTGTAATTGGCGCGCGAGTCCTTGCCATTTAAAAGTCGGTAAGGGCCAGAAGGCAAGACCAAATTATCAGTGGTGTGTCGGAAAGCCAAACCCCAGATGACATCGTGTGCCCCCGATATACGGCGCTGCTGAAAGTCAATATCGATATCCGTTTTAACGCCACCAAAACGCATATTTGAAGGTGCGATGCCTAAAGGGCGAAGATCACCAGAACCAGAACCCCAAAGCCCTTGATGAAAGGAAGACTCGTGATCTATGTAGGCTTGTAGTACTGAATCCGCACCATTTTCATTTTTCCAGCTGTAGCGAGCTTGCAGCAATGCGCCCTCATCTACGACACCGACGGGGCTGTCGATCTCAAAGGGTTTGCCTGGGGTACTGAAGGCCAATACAGAGGGAGAGATCCAAACATCATTTGATCGAACACGGTAAACTTCTGTTTTGAAACTCAATTCTCCGGTGCTCAATTGCGGGGCCAACTTGAGACCAACACGTTGATGTCGCGCACTGTCATCACCCTTTGTGCCTGTCAGTTTTTCCACAGATCCGTTCATGCTGTCTGACTTGCCGTATAGGCTGTAATGCCCTCCCCCTTCCAATTCGCCGCCATGGCGAGCGGCCACCATGCCATAGCCACCCGTGCCCATCTGAACACTCATCAAATTGCCTTGCGTGGCTTTGGCTTTACGGGTGACGATGTTAATAACGCCATTCATCGCATTCGTGCCCCATAAGGCCGCCCCAGGACCTCGGATGACTTCAATACGCTCTATATCCTCCATGAGGGTGTCTTGCGTTTCCCATAGGACGCCCGAAAACATGGGGGAGTAAATGCTGCGGCCATCCACAAGCACCAGCAACTTGCTTGAGAATCTTTCATTGAAACCGCGAGAACTGACCGCCCATCTGTCGCGTGAAATTTGCGCCACATTCAGTCCGGGAACCATGCGCAAAGCCTCAGGAATAGACATCGCTCCTGAGCGTCTGATTTCCTCGCCAGTAATGACGTATGCCGCTGCTGCGGTGTCTACAACGCGCTGCTCTTTACGAGACATGGAGGTAAATCGATATTCGACCAACTCTTCAAGACTCAAGTCCAACAAGTTGGACTCTTCAGCTAATGCGTTCGATGAGCAAAGCCCTGTAAAAATGAGCCACACCAACGCCCAACCTGAACGAATGACGTTGGCAAATATGTGAAGTGCAAAGTGTAGAAGTCGCATGTCAATAAGCCACAGTAAAACTTGACATGGCCATTTTGCACCGATGACGTACCTATAAATTCATCATATTCATGGTTAACGTGAATTTCAATATTTCACAATAAAATCAATACCCAGGAACCGATCCTGGCCTGCGATTGGCAAACAAACCAGAACGCTTTGCACCTTGACGTTTGAAGCGTTTTCTTCTTGCCACTTTGGGGTCAACCAAGAGGGGGCGATAGCACTCCAATCGATCACTGGGTCTAAGGTTCTCCGTAAGCTTCGTCTTGCGTCCCCAGACACCGTAATGCGCGACTTGCTCTGGCAAAAGTTGGAGTTGCACTTGGATGAAATGAAGCGCATCTCGGATAGTGGTGCCGAGAGCAAATTCAAATGGAAATTCCAACACTTGCTGCGCTTTGGGGCTGTAGCAAAACGTGATGTGAATCTTGTCTGACATTTACTCATCAACCCCATAAACTTGCTCGGCCCGTTTGACAAAGGCATCCACCAATGAGGCTGCGATTCTGTCAAAAATAGGGCCGACCAAAGAAGCCAATGTTGCGCTTGAAAAACCATAATCCAGTGTAAGTTCCACTTTGCAAGCACGCTGAGAGCCATCACCGACGGGGCTAATTCGCCACATACCGTCTAATTTAGAGAAGGGTCCCTTGACGAGTTTCATATGCACTTCGCGTCCGGGTATATGGACATTGCGCGTGGTGAAAATTTGCTTGACGCCGGCCATGCTGATACCAACCTCCGCAAGCATGCCGTTTTCATCTTGCTCCAGCACTTGTGCCCTATTGCACCATGGCAGAAATGCCGGATAACTCGCAACGTCCGTCACAAGACGGAACATTTCTTCGGGTGAATACCAGATCAGGACGGACTTTTGAATATTCTTCATACAATGCTCAAGTAACTTCGATTGTAATTTCCATGTGCGTCATGGCTTGCTTTTCTTCATTTGATTTCTGGCTTTAAGCCTTTACATGCCCTTCATGGCTACAAACAACAAAAAAACACCCGACGGAAAGTCACCCGTCATTGCAGAAAATAAAAAAGCTTTTTTCAATTATTTTTTTGAAGAACGGTACGAGGCTGGCATGGTCCTAGAAGGCTGGGAGGTCAAGTCCGTTCGGGAGGGTAAAGTCCAACTCACTGATGGCTATGTCGTCATACGTAATGGTGAAATGTTCATCATCGGCGTTTTGATCAACGCACTTCGAACCGCATCGACCCATATCAATCCCGAAACGGGACGCACTCGCAAGCTTTTGCTCAAAAAAGATGAAATCAAAAGACTCACTGGAAAAATTGAGCAAAAAGGGTTCACTTTGGTGCCCATCAATTTGCACTGGAAAAATGGACGAGTGAAGTGTGAAATCGGTTTAGGAAAGGGCAAGGCCGAGCACGACAAGCGCGATACCATCAAGGACCGGGAAGGTAAGCGCGAGGTGGAGCGCGCTATGAAGGTTCACAACCGTTGAGAAAACCTCAACTCAGTTTGGCCAGTGGATGGCCCTGAGCAGACCATGGAGAAACAAAGAATGCCTGAACTTCATCCATGTTAACGTCTTCGATTCGATCAGGCTTCCAACTTGGTGTGTGATCCTTGTCAATGACCAGGGCGCGAATCCCTTCGACGGTTTCGCTTTCGGTGAGAGCGCGCAAATGGAAACAATGGTGCACCATATCGCGCTCCATGCGTAAGTCATCCGCGAGGCCCAATTGGCGAGCCCTGCGAATTTGTGCGAGTACCACATGCAGCATCAATGGTGATCTGTGACGCAATACTTTGGCAGTTGCCTGCGACCACGCATCCGAAGAATTCTCCAAGGTTTGAATCATCTCCAGAACACTGGACTTGGCAAAAACAGCATCCATTTGCGATCGAGCAGGGAAAACGGGAACCTCTAAACGAGAAAACTGACTCTTAACCCAATGCTCTACTGCTTGACCCGTTTCAAAGGGTGTCGATGTCAAGGTTTGCCAGATATTAGGCAACCGACCTGATTCAATGAACCCATCCGCGAGATGGGCAGCCAACGCCTGAGCACCCAACAAAATATGTCCCGTCAAGCCCAAATACTCGCCCATGGCTCCCGGGCACCGACTGAGGAAATACCCTCCCCCCACATCAGGAAACAAACCGATATGGGTTTCTGGCATGGCCATTTTGGTCCGCTCAGTGACGACCCTCAAACTGGCCCCTTGCGAAATACCCATTCCGCCACCCATGACAATGCCGTCCATGAAAGCAATGTAAGGCTTGGAGTAAGTGTGTATGAGGTGGTTGAGCGCATATTCTTCTGTGAAGAAATCGTCCAAAGCACTGTCTCCCGCAACCGCTGCCTGATGGAAGAAGCGGATATCACCTCCCGCGCAAAAAGAACCAAATGGTCCCTCTTTACCCTGCCCCCGGACCACAACAGCCAAAATTTCAGGATCTGATTGCCATTGGGACAACGTTCTAGATATGGTTTTGACCATGTCTAATGACAGGGCATTCAAGGCCTTGGGGCGATTCAAGGTGATGCACCCTAATCGGCCATGAACTTCGGTTAAAACATCAGTGTTGATCTGTTCAGACATTTCGCTGTCTCCAAGCAAGCAATTCATTCAACAACAAAGCAAGCAGCACCATGCTACCGCCCAATAGCGCCTGTCCCGCTGGTCTTTCATTGGCACCGAACCATGCCAATGCAATTCCAAAAACAACTTCCAGTAAAGCAAGCAGAGAAACCTCGGCTGCTTTCAGTACCTTGGCACAAACCACGGAAAGTACGCAAGGTATGGCCAACTGGAACAGCCCTAGTATGGCCAACCATTGAATGTCAGCTGTTGTGGCCTGAAAAGGAACAGACCAAGGCAAGGTGATGAAACTTGAAATGACGGCGCCTATCAAAACAGAGGGAACCAAATCCAGTTCAAGGCCTTGCGTGTGACTGCGCTGAACCAAGTTCCATTGAACAGCGCCCGCAATGGGAACAGCAACGGCCACAGTAACCCCAAGCCAAAATCCAGTTGCTGCCACATCAATTTGACTGGCAAACATCCAACCGATGCCAATACCCGCCAACCCCACGGCACACCAAGTGCGAAGGGGTAACTTTTGTCCCGTGATGAGCCAGGACAACAAAGCGGTTATCAAAGGTCCCAAGGCCATGGTGATCAGGACATTGGCCACAGCCGTTAGTGTCAAAGCCACCATGAAAGCGGTGAACATGATGCTCCAACAGACTCCGGATAGCCAAAAATACTGACTTCGCCATGGCATACGCTTGAATACAGATGTACCTTGCCACAAGGGCAAAATAACCAGCAAGGAAACCATGGTAAAAAAGCTTCGCCAAAACGTGACCTCAAAACTGCGAGCGCTTTCCAATTGGCGAGTGACAACACCCGCCATGGACCACAAGGCCGTCACAGCAACCATGACCAAGACGGCTTGGCTGTGCCTGAGCTTCATTTGACGCGCACGTTCAATCAGATCACTTATTGCGCTTGCGATCGCCTTCTTTCAAATAGCGCTTGCGCAGTCGAACGCTTTTGGGCGTAATTTCGACCAATTCATCGTCCTCGATGAACTCGACCCCGTACTCCAAAGTCAAATCAATTGGCGGCGTGATCTTGATCGCGTCTTCCTTGCCAGATACGCGGAAGTTGGTCAATTGTTTGGTTCGGGTCGCGTTAACCACCAAATCGTTGTCACGGCTGTGAATGCCCACAATCATGCCTTCGTATACAGGATCGTTTGCCCTCACAAACATGCGGCCACGGTCATCCAATTTGCCCAATGCATAGGTGAAAATTTCACCATCGTCCATCGAGATCAAAACACCATTTTTACGACCACCGATGTCACCTTTGTGAGCCTCATAGCCATCAAAAATATTGGAAATCAAACCAGAACCACGGGTTAAGTTCAGGAATTCGTTTGTAAAACCAATCAAACCTCGCGCAGGAATTCGGTACTCTAAACGGACACGGCCACGGCCATCGGGGTCCATGTTCACAAGCTCACCCTTGCGCTCACCTAAGGCCTGCATCACACCGCCTTGGTGTGTTTCTTCAATATCTGCTGTGACCATTTCAATAGGCTCATGGCGCTCGCCATTCACATCCCGGAACAGAACACGTGGTTTGGAAACGGCTAATTCATAGCCTTCACGACGCATGTTTTCCAACAAAATAGTCAGGTGCAACTCGCCTCGGCCAGCAACTTCAAAGATACCTTCTTCATCCGTTTCTTTGACACGCAATGCCACGTTGTGCTGCAACTCTTTTTGTAAGCGATCCCAAATTTGACGGCTAGTAACGTACTTGCCTTCACGCCCCGCCAATGGCGAAGTGTTGACGCAAAAGTTCATGGTCAAAGTCGGCTCATCGACTTTCAACATGGGCAGCGGCGCTGGGTTGATTGGGTCGGTGACTGTGACACCAATGTTCAGATCTGCAACACCGTTGATCAGCACAATCTCGCCTGGGCCGGCTTCAGTTACCTGCACACGGTCCAGGCCTTGAAATGTCAACACTTGATTGACGCGACCTTTGATGACCGAGCCATCTGGGCCCTCCATCACGACCACGTCCATGTTCGGTTTGATCTTTCCTTGGCTTATCCGGCCAACCCCAATGCGTCCAACAAAAGTGGAGAAATCGAGCGCAGAAATTTGCAATTGCAAAGGCGCTTCAGGATCACCTGAGTTGGGTTTGACGTGATTCAAAACGGTATTGAACAAAGCCGACATGTCAGGGCCCCATTGTTCGCCTGGCTCACCTTCTTCGAGTGAGGTCCAACCGTTAATGCCAGAAGCATAGACCACAGGAAAGTCGAGTTGCTCGTCTGTTGCACCGAGCTTGTCAAACAAGTCAAAAGCAGCATTCACTACTTTGTCAGGGTTGGCGCCTGGCTTGTCGACTTTGTTGACAACCACAATGGGTTTGAGCCCTAAGGCCAAGGCCTTCTTGGTCACAAAACGGGTCTGAGGCATGGGCCCTTCTTGCGCATCGATCAGCAGCACCACGCCATCAACCATCGACAATGCGCGCTCTACTTCACCGCCAAAGTCAGCGTGGCCAGGGGTATCAACGATGTTGATATGCGTGCCTTCCCAACTCACGGCACAGTTTTTAGCCAAAATTGTGATGCCACGTTCACGTTCAATGGCGTTGTTGTCCATCACGGTGTCCACGATTTTTTCGTGATCAGCGAAAGTACCTGACTGACGCAGTAACTGGTCAACCATGGTGGTTTTGCCATGGTCAACGTGGGCGATGATGGCGATGTTGCGAATTTGCTTACTCATGCTTTTTTCCTTCATACCTGGCCAGCCCGGGTGGGCGCGGCAGCAGGCTCTACTTCTAAAATCTGTTGAATTTCAATGGGGCTCAACAATCGCCCGGGAATTAATTCACCTGCCTTGACGTGCGCTGAGCCCAACAAGGCGCGAGGTGATTCGCCATACACAGCGACATGCTCAAGGTCTGGCCATTGGCCCATGCGTCTAACACCACTGAGGAAACGTCCTGCATCATCGGGCTTTAACATGACAACCGTATGAGAAGGCAATAAACAATCCACAGATTTCAATTGTTCTTGTCTTTCCGTATCAGTCATTGCCTCCAACGCTTCCAAGGTAATGCATTCAGCTGCTTCAAAAGGACCCGTGTTGACGCGGCGCAAGGCACTCAAATGGGCACCGCAGCCCAAGGCCTCGCCTATGTCCTCACCCAATGTGCGAATGTAGGTTCCTTTGGAGCAATGCACCCTCAAGGTCAACGTTGGCGCATCACCCGTCAACTTCATGTTCGTTGCAGACAGCGTGTGAATCACAATATGGCGAACATCACGCTCGAGAGTGACCCCCTGCCTGGCGTATTCATACAATGGTTTGCCGTCGACTTTCAAAGCACTGTGCATTGGCGGCACTTGACTGATGGGGCCGGTGAACAGGCTGAGCACTTCGCTGACACGCTCCTGAGTGCACGTCACATCCCGCTCTTGAATCACATCCCCTTCGGCATCGGCTGTCGTCGTTTTTTGGCCTAAACGCAAAGTGGTTTCATAGGTCTTGTCAGCATCCAAATGCTGTTGACTGAACTTGGTTGCAGCTCCAAAACACAACGGAAGCACCCCTGTTGCCAAAGGATCTAGCGTCCCGGTGTGCCCCGCTTTTTCAGCGCGCAGTAACCACTTGGCTTTTTGCAAAGCCTGGTTACTGGATAAACCCAATGGTTTATCAAGCAACAGCACCCCATGCACAGGGCGCCGTTGCACCCTGGTGCGCGGCACGTTCATTTCATTCCTCGTTTTGGGAGCGTGATGCCACGGCCTTGGAGATCAATGCATTCATGTCTGCTGCACGTTCTGTTGTGCGGTCAAAAATAAAGTGCAATGTCGGCACCGTGTGAATATGCAGCCGCTTGAATAAGCCATTTCGCAAAAATCCTGCAGCCGCATTCAAGCCAGTAGTTGTTTCTACGGGATCACCTGTAATGATGCTGAAATGCACTTTTGCATGGGCATAGTCTGGAGTGACCTCAACGCCGCTGAGAGTGATCATGCCCACACGAGGATCTTTAAGCTCTCGAGCGATCAACTCGGCCAGATCCCGTTGGATCTGGTCGGCCACGCGGAAACCGCGGTTGGGCGTACTGGAAGCTTTGCGGACCATGATTTACAGCGAGCGAGCCACTTCTTTGACTTCGAAGAATTCCAATTGATCGCCAATGGCGATGTCGTTGTAATTTTTGAGTTTGATACCGCACTCAAAGCCTTCTTTGACTTCACGAACGTCGTCTTTGAGGCGCTTGAGCGAATCGATGTCGCCTGTATAAATAACAATGTTTTCGCGCAACAAACGGAAACGCGAAGAACGCGTCACAAATCCGGAGGTGATCATGGAGCCCGCAACCGTGCCGATCTTCGACGCCACAAACACGGTGCGAATTTCGGCTGTACCCGTGATTTCTTCTTTTTGCTCTGGCGCCAACATGCCGGACATCGCTGCTTTGAGTTCATCCACAGCGTCATAAATGATGTTGTAGTAATGAACATCAACGCCATTGCCTTCGGCCAGCTTTCGAGCACCGGCATCGGCACGGACGTTGAATCCAATCACAATGGCTTTCGAAGCTATTGCCAAGTTGATGTCTGACTCACTGATGGCTCCAACAGCCACGTACACCAACTGAACTTTAACTTCATCTGTCGATAACTTGAGCAACGATGCAGCCAAGGCTTCTTGCGAACCTTGAACGTCCGCTTTGATGATGATCGGCAAGTTTTTGACTTCGCCCGCTGAAATATCGGAGAACATGTTCTCCAGTTTCGCGGCTTGTTGTTTTGCCAGTTTTGTGTTGCGGAATTTACCTGCGCGGTAAGTTGCAATTTCACGGGCGCGACGTTCGTCGTTGAGCACCATGAACTCATCACCCGCTTGCGGAACCTCAGTAAGACCCTGAATTTCTACAGGAATCGACGGGCCTGCCGTTTTGATCGTCTTACCATTTTCATCCAACATGGCGCGAACGCGACCGAACGTTTGACCCGCCAAAACCACATCGCCAGTAGACAAAGTACCCGACTGCACCAAAATGGTGGCAACAGGTCCACGGCCTTTATCCAAGCGCGCTTCAATAACCAAACCTTTGGCCGCAGCAGTAATCGGCGCTTTCAATTCAAGCACTTCCGCCTGTAAAAGCACTTGCTCTAACAGTGCATCAATGCCCATACCTGTTTTGGCAGATACGGAAACAAATGGCGACTCTCCACCGAACTCTTCTGGCACGACTTCTTCTGAAATCAGTTCAGCGCGAACCCGTTCGATATTGGCATCGGGCTTGTCCATTTTGTTGATCGCAACAACAATTGGAACACCGGCTGCTTTAGCATGTTTGATCGCTTCTTTGGTTTGCGGCATCACGCCGTCATCACCTGCGACGACCAAAATCACGATATCGGTTGCTTGCGCACCACGTGCACGCATGGCGGTAAAGGCCTCGTGTCCAGGCGTATCAAGGAAAGAAATCATGCCGCGAGCAGTTTCGACGTGGTAAGCGCCAATGTGCTGAGTAATGCCACCCGCCTCGCCTGACGCAACTTTGGCGCGGCGAATGTAGTCAAGCAACGATGTCTTACCGTGATCGACGTGGCCCATCACAGTCACCACGGGTGCACGCGGTAACAATGGCGCATCTTGCAATGAGACTTCGTCGTCTGTAAACGCTTCTGGATCATCCAAAGCGGCTACCACAGCGGTATGACCCATCTCTTCCACCACAATCATCGCGGTGTCTTGATCAAGAGGCTGGTTCATCGTGACCATCTGGCCTAACTTCATCAAATGCTTGATGACCTCTCCGGCTTTGATGGCCATTTTGTGGGCCAACTCAGCAACCGTAATGGTTTCTGGTACATGGACCTCAAGCACACGTGCTTCAACGGGCGCAGCTGATACTGCTTCTTCACGGTCACGTTCATTGCCGCGACGGTTTTTAGGACCTCCGCGCCAGTTATTGCGACCGACACCACCGCTTGTATCGCCTCGGGTAGGAATGGCTTTCTTTTTAGCTGGATCCCCCGCCCAGCTGGAGGACAGCTTGGCAGATTTAACTTCTTTATTGGCGCTAGGTGCGGATGCACCTGGCGCTGCTGCTGGCTTAGGAGCGGCTTTAGTTCCTGCAGAAGGTGTATTTGCAGGCTTGTGCAAAGTGCCTTTGGTCGCCGCTTTGGCTTCGATTTTAGGCTCTTCTTTTTTGGCAACAAGCACTTTTTTAGGCGCACTCATCATGGCCCGTATCGCCTCAGCTTCAGCCATAGCCTTGCTGCGTCGATCGTTCAAATCCAAAGCACGAGCAGCTTCTTCATCAGACTTGAGTTTGGATTCGGCAGCGGCTTGGTCAATGATGGCTTGCTTGGCCGCCTTTTTGGCTGCTTCCGCAGACGCAATGCGATCAGATTCCGCCAGAACTTTGGCGTGCGCCTCTTGTTCGGCTGCTGCGGCTGCATTGCGCGCAATGGAAGGGTCCACAGGACGTGATGCCTTGTTGATTGCCGCCGCTTCAGAAGCTGCTGCGGCTGCTTTAGCAGAACGCAATGCCGCCGCTTCTTCTGGATTAATGGCAGAAACGAGCTCCACTATAGGCTGACTGTCTTGTTGTGCTTTTAGCAATTGCTCTTCAGCTTCTGCTTGGGCACGTTCTTGCGCTTGTTTGGCTTCGAGTGCTTCACGTTGCCGACGTTTTTCCGCTAACTCTTCTTCTTGGCGGCGCAATAACTCGATCTGACGGCGGGCCTCTTCTTCTCGCTTGGCCAATTCAGCGTGGTCGATGATCGGTTCTTGCGGTTCTGACTCCACGGCTTCGGGGGCCGCAAGCTCGTCATCGCGCTTGATGAAAGTGCGTTTCTTACGCACTTCCACTTGAATAGTCCTGGCCTTGCCTGTGGCATCAGCTTGCTTGATTTCACTGGTCGATTTTTTGACCAGCGTTATTTTTTTACGCTCGCCGGACACGGTTCCGTGACTGGCTTGCAAAAAGGTCAGCAATTTCTGTTTGTCCGCTTCAGACAAAGAGTCTGAAGGAGCGGATTTCTCGACACCCGCAGAGCGCAATTGCTCTAAAACGGTATCGGTTGATTTCTTGAGCTCGTTGGCGAACTCGGCTACTGTATTCATGGACATATTGTGTTCATACCTCCATCAGTTTGAAGCTTCGCCAGTGAACCAATGTTCGCGGGCTTTCATGATCAAGGTGGTGGCATCTTCGGCAGCTTGGCCGGTGATATCGGTGAGTTCATCTGTGGCCAAGTCAGCCAAATCGTCACGTGTGTGAATCCCCGCTTCTGCCAATTTGGCGATCAGTTCGGCATTCAATCCCTCAAGGTCTCGCAAGTCTTGCGAAACACCTTCAACACTCTCCTCGCGAACAATTTCCATGGTCAACAAAACATCCTTGGCACGGGTGCGTAACTCATTGACAGTGTCTTCATCAAAACTTTCAATCTCAAGCATTTCCTGAAGCGGGACGTAGGCCACTTCTTCAAGGCTGGTGAAACCTTCTTCAATCAAGATATCTGCGATCTCTTGGTCAACATCCAGTTTTGCCATGAACAACTCACGAATTCCCGTGGTCTCTTCGGCTTGCTTTTGTGCCGACTCTGCGGCGTCCATGATGTTGATTTTCCAACCCGTCAGGTCGGAGGCCAAGCGGACGTTTTGTCCACCACGACCAATTGCAATGGCCAGATTTTCTTCGTCAACAACCACATCCATTGCGTGCTTTTCTTCGTCGACAACAATGGACTGAACATTGGCAGGCGCCAAGGCCCCAATCACAAACTGGGCAGGATCTTCACTCCACAGCACAATGTCGACGCGTTCACCAGCCAACTCATTGGTCACGCTGTTGACTCGCGTGCCCCGCACACCAACACAGGTTCCAATCGGGTCAACGCGTTTGTCGTGTGACAACACGGCAATTTTGGCGCGAGAACCTGCATCACGGGCACAGGACTTGATCTCGAGCAGACCTTGCTCAATTTCCGGAACTTCGGCTCGAAACAATTCGATCATGAATTCAGGTGAAGAGCGGGACAACACAATGGGCGCGCCACGCAAGGTCAAATCCACTTCCATGATCATGGCGCGAACGCGATCGCCATTGCGCAAGTTCTCTTTAGGGATCATCTCGCTTCGACGAAGACGCCCTTCAACACGACCGGCTTCAACGATGATGTCGCCTTTGTCCATGCGCTTAACGGTGCCGACCAAGATCTTCTCACCACGAGACATGAAGTCATTCAAGAGCATTTCACGTTCGGCATCGCGAATTTTTTGCAAAATCAC
>CANBWK010000034.1 GCA_947373105.1 Comamonadaceae bacterium
TACATAGCAATGTTCGAGTGTCTGAATGAACTTCATCCTAGCACCGGCTGACGTCATCGGTGACTTTAACTGGCATTCTTTGTAACCATTTGAGGACAGTGGATGCCAACCAGAGGTCAGGTAAATCGCAGGGCGATCTTTTAAGAACACGTCATGAATTTTCATGAATAAAAAAAACGCGACCGAAGTCGCGCTTTTTGCAGTGTATTTTCAGATCACTGAATTTTGGCTTTGGCTCGCAAGGACTCTTGGTACTTGGCAATTTTCTGTTGTTGCAACTGCTGCGTGATTTGCGGCTTGACCTCGTCCAGCTTGGGCAACTGGGCTTCACGCACGTCATCGACGCGGATGATGTGAAAACCAAATTGTGTTTTAACTGGCGTCTCAGTCATTTGACTTTTTTCCAATTTAGACATGGCGGCCGAGAACTCGGGCACGTAACTTCCCGCTGCAGCCCAGTCCAGATCGCCACCATTTGCACCAGAGCCTGGATCCTTAGAGGCTTTTTTGGCCAACTCTTCAAAACTGCCGCCTTTTTTGATTTGTGCGATCAAATCCAAAGCTTCGTCTTCTTTCTCGACCAAGATGTGGCGCGCACGAAATTCTTTCCCTCCGTTGGCTGCTGAAAATTTGTCATATTCTGCTTTGATGTCAGCATCTGTCACAGGGTTTTTCTTTTGAAAATCAGCAAATAATTCACGAATCAGTAATGACTGACGGGCCATCTCGAGTTGATTTTTATAGTCTTCTGAGGCGTCTAGTCCACGCTTGCGCGCTTCTTGCATGAAAATTTCACGCGCAATCAACTCCTCTTTGATCTGCCCCATCATCTCGGGTGTGACAGGACGACCTGAACGCTCTACTTGCTGCTTGAGTGCTTCAACGCGCGAAGAAGGTACCGCCTTGCCGTTGACAACAGCAATGTTTTGAGCCAAGACGGGCATGCTCATTGCGGCCAGAACGGCCATGGTCAAAAGTGTTTTTTTCATGTGAAACCTTGAATAATCAAAAAAAAATCGATGTCAGCGGTGTTTAAATCACCTCTATGGCCAAGGCATGCAAACCTTGGTCGATGAAATCTTGCACCGAATCATACACAAGCCGGTGACGCTGCACTCGGGAGACCGTTGTAAACAAAGGTGAGGCAATTTTGACGCGTAAATGCGACCCTAAGCCCGTAGGAGATGCGCCAGCGTGACCCGCATGTAAATGGCTCTCATCGATCACTTCCAAAAGGGTGGTGTGAAGTTTTTCTGCCAACCGACGATGAATTTGCTCAGCAAGTGACAAAGTCGCAGTGTTCATAGCGTTTCTTCTTTGGGTAAATTCTTAGCAATGTAAACACCTTGCGCTACGATAAAAACCAAAGGGAATACGTAACCCCATAGTTTGAAGTTCACCCATTCTTCCGTTGAAAAATAAGTTGCAACATAGGCATTGATGGAGGCCATGAAAACGCAATAACACATCCAAGAAATATTGAGCCGGTGCCAAACAATGTCAGACAAAATCAACTGACTGCCTAACAATGATTTGAGAAAATTTTTCTTCAAGATCCAATGCCCCACCAGCAAGGTGACGGTCAAGATGGCGTAGAGCAGGGTGGGCTTCCATTTGATGAAGCGTTCGTCATGTAATCCAAGTGTTAACGCACCAAAACCCATCACCAAGACCAAGGTGATTTTTTGCATCGTGGCCAGTTTGCGCTCCATCACATACATCACAATCGATTGCACCACCGTGGCCGCCATCAATACGCCAGTGGCGGTATAAATATCACTGAGTTTGTAGGATACAAAAAACAGCAAGATCGGGAACAGGTCCAGTAAAAACTTCATGTTTATTCAGCAGGTCATTCAGGTTTGAAGTCCAACGATGCGGAGTTCATGCAATATCGCAGGCCTGTCGGTTGCGGACCGTCTTCAAATACATGGCCTAAATGGGCGCCGCACTGCGCGCACACCGATTCCACACGCACCATGCCGTGGGTGCGATCGACGCGGTCGAGAATGGCGCCCTCATGCGCTGCTTGGGAAAAACTGGGCCAACCGCAACCGGCATCGAATTTGGTTTCGGAGCTGAACAATTCGGCTTCACAACAGATGCACCGGTATTGGCCTTTTTGCCATTGGCTTTCGTATTTTCCTGTGAATGGACGTTCGGTGGCCGCGTGTCTGGTGACTTCAAAGGCCACAGGTTCTGCGCCTTTGGCAACAAGGTGGGCACGCCATTCGGCATCGGTTTGAGGTAATGGTGAGGTCATGATGAGCAACTGATTTCAATGGAGGACGCCCATGCAGGGGGGAGTTGTGCATAGGCTTCGTATTCGGGATGTTCTTCGAACGGAGACTGTAACAAAGTCATCAGCGTGTCAACTTCTGAAAAGTCTCCCAATTTTGCCTTGCGGATGGCGATTTCGGCCAAATGGTTGCGCAAAACAAACTTGGGGTTGTGTGCCAACATCGCTTGCCCTACCTGACTCACATCGTGTCCGTCCAGGGCTTGAAGGTAGTCTGTTTGCCACGCGTCCCAAGTGGTACGGTCTAAAAACAGATCGCGCACAACAGTCCAAGCAGATGCTGATGAACCCGTTTGTTCTCCCTGCGCCAAGACGGCATGGCTTAATTGTCGCCAGAAAAGGGGATAGTCGACCTGTTCTTTGGCCATCATCTGCAGCAATTTGTCCATGAGTTCGCGATTGGCGATGCCCAGTTTAAGACCCATGGCTTGGTCCAGGGCAATCGGGAAGCTGCTCTTGTAACTTTCAATAACTGAGACTGTCAGGTCTTGGTCATTGATCAAGGGCGCAAGTGCTTGTCCTAGGCAAAAGAGATTCCAGTAAGCGACATTGGGTTGCCGATGGTACGCATAGCGTCCCTGACTGTCCGTGTGATTGCAGATGTGGCGCGGATTGAATCCGTCTAGAAACTGAAAAGGGCCGTAGTCCAAGGTCAAACCCAGGATGCTCATGTTGTCGGTGTTCATGACCCCATGACAAAAGCCGACGGCCTGCCACTGCGCGACCATCTGAGCGGTGCGCTCTGTGACCGCCTGCAACATCACCGCGTAAATGTTGCCTTGATGTTCACCTGCGCCGGCCCTGACTTTGCATTCAGGCAGATGCTCTGCAAGTGCATGGTCGGCTAATTTTTGAAGTTGCGTTTGGTTTCCGCTAGAAGAAAAGTGCTCAAAGTGCCCAAAACGTAAAAAACTTGGCGCTGTCCGCGTCACGACTGCTGCAGTTTCAACTTCTTCTCGTCGAACGGGTTGGGGCGAACCGGTCAGGCACAAAGCGCGTGTGGTGGGTATGCCCAGCCCGTGCATGGCCTCGCTGCACAAATACTCTCTAATGCTCGAGCGCAACACCGCTCGGCCATCACCTCGGCGAGAGTAGGGCGTTGGACCCGCTCCTTTGAGTTGAATTTCTTGAAGACCGAAAGCAGAATCGACTTCACCCAAGGTGATCGCTCTGCCATCTCCCAACTGGCCCGCCCAAACACCGAACTGATGTCCACTGTAAACACTGGCAAAGGGCTTGGCACCCTCAGGAATGGCACACCCACTAAATGCCAGCAAGGCGTCGGGGCTGCTCAACCCTTCTGTCGGCCATCCCAAGGTTTTGAGAAGTTGATGATTTTTATGAATCCAGTAGGTCTCAGGCAGAGGCGTAGGCTGGAGGTGAGTTAAAAAGTCCTCACCCAGTGTGGCAAAACGATTGCTCCACACCAGGGGTTGAGATTCAATGGAATTGGCGTCGCTCATATTGTTAATTGTCGGTGTATTGCAAAGTCCCAAGGAATAAATGGCTTTGCGTCGCTGTTGAGTTGACCGGCGTGTTAAAAACGGGGCAAATTTCTTGAAACTTGAGAGGAACAGTCTATGTTCGGTTTGATGCAACAGCAGTCTTTGCTGATTTCTTCCCTGATTGATTTTGCCCAGCGACACCACGGTGACGGGGAAGTTGTTTCTCGCCGAGTGGAGGGAGATGTCCATCGATACACCTGGGCGGATGTGGCTTTGCGCTCCAAACAGGTGGCCAATGCCGTGGATAAATTCAAGCTAGCCCAAAGCGATCGGGTGGCCACGCTGGCTTGGAATGGGTACCGACATCTGGAGCTTTATTTTGGGGTGAGTGGTTCTGGCCGGGTATTGCACACCATCAACCCGCGATTGCATCCAGAGCAAATTGCATGGATTGCCAATCACGCCGAAGACACTGTGCTGTGCTTTGACATGACTTTCTTGCCCATCGTGCAGGCCATTCACGCAAAATGCACCACCATCAAACATTGGATTGCATTATGTGCTGCGGACACATTGCCGCAAGACAGTGGCATTCCTAATTTGATAAGTTATGAAGCTTGGATTGCCAATGAGTCGGATCAGTATGACTGGCCCGACTTGGATGAAAACTTGGCCTCCAGCATGTGCTACACAAGTGGCACCACAGGCAATCCCAAGGCCGCCCTCTACAGTCACCGCTCGACCATCTTGCATGCCTTTGCAGCAGCTTTGCCTGACGTCATGTGTATTTCGGCCCGTGATTCCATTTTGCCTGTGGTGCCCATGTTCCACGTCAATGCCTGGGGCATTCCTTACAGTGCAGCCATGACGGGTGCAAAGTTGGTATTCCCGGGTCCTGCGCTCGATGGCAAATCGGTATACGAATTGATTGAAGCGGAAGGCGTGACCTTCGCCGCAGGTGTCCCGACCGTTTGGCAAATGCTGCTGAGTCATATGAAGCCCAAAGGCCTGAAGTTTTCAAAGTTGACCCGCACAGTCATCGGCGGATCGGCCTGCCCACCCGCCATGATCGAATCCTTCCGAGCAGACTACAACGTTGATGTGCTTCACGCATGGGGGATGACCGAGATGAGTCCTCTCGGCACACTTTGTACATTGAAAAACAAGCACCTGAATTTGCCAGCCGATGCGCAAATGAAAATTCGACTGAAGCAGGGTCGCGCCATTTTTGGCATTGACATGAAAATTGTTGACGACACAGGCAAAGAGATCCCTCATGATGGCCGAGCTTATGGTGACTTGCTCGTCAAAGGGCCATGGGTCGTTCGCGAATACTTTAAGCAAGAAGGCGCATCTCCATTGGTTGACGGCTGGTTTCCGACGGGGGATGTGGCCACCATCGATGAAGATGGTTTTATGCAAATCACGGACCGAAGCAAGGATGTCATCAAGTCTGGCGGTGAATGGATTAGCTCGATTGATATCGAAAATATCGCCATGTCCCATCCTGCTGTGGCCATTGCTGCCTGTATCGGTGTCAAGCACCCCAAGTGGGATGAAAGACCCATCATCTGTGTTGTCAAAAAACCAGGCGCAGAGTTGACGCGTGATGCGTTGATTGCCTTCTTTGAAGGCAAAACGGCCAAATGGCAAATTCCCGATGATGCGGTTTTTGTCGAAGCGATTCCATTAGGGGCAACTGGCAAGATGCTGAAAACTAAATTGCGCGAGCAATTGACAGATTACAAGCTGCCTGGAATTTGAAGACGCTCTTCAATATTGAGCAAGGATTGACTCAGCTCAGTCCAAGTCGCAAGAGCGATAAACACTAGGGCAAACCCCGAGCAGTGCGTTCATTCAAAAGCGTTAGGCTCCTTGCATTCTGTTGTACTTGGAGTTATTTAATGAAATTCGCTGTTAGTTCTGTTGTTTTTACTGGCTTGGCCTTGTGCGCTGCCGGGGCTTTTGCCCAAAAAGGAGAGACAGTCAAAATTGCGCACATTGACCCGCTCTCGGGTCTGATGGGCCCTGTAGGAACCAACCAACTTAAGAGCTTTCAGTTTTTTGCTGAAAAATTCAGTGGCGCCAAAAACCCTGCTGGCGTCAAATTCGAAGTGGTCTCTTTTGACAACAAACTCAGCCCCGCAGAAAGCTTGAACGCCCTCAAGTCGGCTATCGACCAAGGTGTGCGTTACATTGCGCAAGGCAATGGCTCATCAGTCGCCGGCGCCTTAATTGAAGCCGTTGACAAACACAATGCACGCAATCCCGGCAAGGAAGTCATGTTCCTGAACTACGCCGCTGTGGATCCTGACTTCACCAACAGCAAATGCAATTATTGGCATTTCCGTTTCGACGCTGACACCTCGATGAAAATCGAAGCCATGACCACCTTCATGAAAGACGATAAGGACATCAAGAAGGTTTATTTGTTCAATCAGAACTACTCTCATGGTCAGCAAGTGGCCAAGTTCGCCAAAGAAAACTTGGCGCGCAAGCGTCCAGATGTGCAGGTCGTCGGTGAAGACCTGCACCCCTTGGCTCAGGTGCGCGACTTTGCACCCTACATTGCCAAGATCAAGGCCTCTGGTGCTGACACGGTCATCACAGGCAACTGGGGCTCCGACTTGTCTTTGTTGGTCAAAGCCGCCAACGAGGGGGGGTTTAATGGCAAGTTTTATACCTATTACACCGGCGTCACCGGCACGCCTACTGCACTGGGTACCTCTGGCGCTGGCCGCGTCTACCAGATTGCCTATGCTCACTACAACATGGGCGGCGACATGGCAAAACTAATGGATGAATTCAAGAAAAAATTCAATGACGACTTTTACACGGGTTCTGTCATGTCCATTTATGCAGGTTTGGGTGAGGCTATGGCCAAAGCCAAGTCCACCGACCCTGTCAAAGTAGCCGCGGCTTTAGAAGGCCTGAAATACAAGAACTTCAATGGCGAAGTCGAAGTGCGCAAAGCCGACCACCAATTGCAGCAGCCCTTGTATATGACAGTATGGCAAAAAGCAGATAAAAAGTACCCTTACAGCCCAGAAAATACGGGCATGACTTTGGCGCCGGTTAAGGAGTTTCCTTCTTACGTTTCCAGCACGCCTACAAGCTGCCAGATGAAGCGTCCCAGCTGATGCTGTGATGTATTTATTTTGATCGCAGGCCCGATTCACTTGGGTGTTTCGGGCCTTTTTATTTGAGTTGGCAAACCCACAAGGAACAGGGTTTGACTTTCGGTAACGTTGTAAGGCCGATGTTGGGCCTGGAAAGTTTTTTATGGAGTTCTTTATCATCTCCATGCTCAACGGCCTCAGTTACGGGCTGTTGCTCTTCATGCTCAGTTCTGGATTGACGCTGATTTTCAGCATGATGGGTGTGCTTAACTTTGCACATGCTTCTTTTTATATGGCAGGGGCCTATTTTGGCTACACCATCTCAGGATGGACAGGGTTTTGGCCCGCATTGATTGTGGCGCCAGTTCTGGTAGGTGCCTGCGGCGCCGTCTTCGAACGAATGACATTGCGCAAAGTTCACAAGTTCGGTCATGTGCCTGAATTGCTGGTGACCTTTGGTTTGTCTTACATCGTGCTTGAATTGGTGCAGTTGATTTGGGGCCGCACAGCCGTGGAATTTGCACCTCCTGAAATTCTGCGTGATTCCGCTTTCACTCTCATCAATCATTCAGTGCAAGGTTTGAGTGTTCTGTGGGGCTCTGCGCCTGCTGAAATGTGCAGCAGTGCGGATGCGGCGATTCGTGTTGTGTGTTCGCCTTTTCCTGCGACACGGGGCTTCATGATGTTGGTGGCCATGCTGATGCTCGTGAGCTTATGGTTGTTGCTCACCCGCACTCGAATTGGATTGGTGATTCAGGCTGCATTAACCCATCCTGAAATGGCGGAATCACTGGGGCATAACGTACCTCGTGTATTCATGCTGGTGTTCGGAGCGGGGACAGGACTCGCCGGATTGGCGGGTGTGATTGGAGGGAGCACTTTTGTGACCGAGCCAGCCATGTCTGCCACCGTCGGATCGGTGATTTTTGTGGTCGTAGTGGTCGGCGGTATGGGTTCTCTGTCAGGTGCATTTTTGGCATCCATTTTGATCGGTGTCATCCAAACCTTTGCGGTGGCCTTTGATTATTCCTTCATCACTTTATGTGCCCAATTGGGCTTGTCCTTGAGTGATGCCGCACGCGAGAATTCGTTCGTCAAACTGACACTTTCACAAGTTGCACCCATCTTGCCTTACTTGTTCTTGGTCTTGATTTTGATCTTTCGTCCTAAAGGACTTTTGGGTACGAGGGAGGGTTGAAACATGACTTATTACAAATTCAAACCCTATAACGTGGGCAGAGTTGTCATCTGGAGCTTTTTTGCGATCTTGCTGTTGGTGGTGCCCCTTATGTTTACCAGCCAGTTGTCGGCGACGATGCTGGCGCAGATGGGGATTGCCATCATTGCTTGCCTGTCCTACAACATGTTGCTAGGCCAGGGCGGCATGCTGAGTTTCGGTCACGCTGTCTACACAGGACTTGGCTCTTACATGGCCATCCACGCACTGAATATGGTGACGGCTGGTACTTTGCACATACCTGTCAGTTTGGTGCCAATGGTCGGCGGACTTGCTGGAATGGGCTTTGCCATTTTGCTGGGTTACGTGACCACTCGAAAATCTGGCACGCCTTTCGCGATGATCACCATGGGTGTTGCAGAACTTGTTTTTGCCATGTCACTCATGTTCTCAGAGTTCTTTGGCGGCGAAGCCGGAGTGTCTGGTAACCGCGTTGCGGGCGATTCCTTTTTGGGCATCACCTATGGCCCGCAAATACAGATCTACTACCTGATTTCCATTTACACCTTTGTATGTGTTGCATTGATGTATGCCTTCACGCAAACGCCGTTAGGCCGTATTTTGAATGCTGTTCGCGATAACCCGGAGCGGGTTGAATTCATAGGTTACAACACCCAACGCGTGCGCTATTTGTCTTTTATCATTGCCGGTTTTTTTGCAGGTATTGCGGGAGGCTTGAGTGCGCTGAACTTTGAAATTGTTACCGCTGAAGTGGTGGGCGCTGGACGGTCTGGCGCCTATTTGTTGTTTACTTTTTTGGGCGGTGCAACCTTTTTCTTTGGCCCGATACTGGGTGCGATATTGATGGTGATCGCCTTTGTCTTGCTGTCAGAGTTCACCAAAGCCTGGTTGTTGTATTTGGGTTTGTTGTTCTTGTTTATGGTCATGTACGCACCAGGTGGTTTTGCCAGTTTGTTGATGATGAATCTTCGGGTGGCCACGTTCGGCAAGTTGCGTCAAATTTGGGTCAGTTACTTAGGCCTGATCGTGACTGCATTGGTTATTTTGATGGGTGCAGGCGCCATGATTGAAATGATTTATCACCTTCAACTCAACGCAAGCTTGGGGGATACCTTGAAATTCATTGGCGTGACACTGGATGCCAAAAGCATCGACAGTTGGGTGGGTTCGCTTTTTCTGATGATGACGGGACTCGGATTGTTTGAAGTCATGCGTCGGCACTATGTGCACGAGTGGAGCCAAATCCAAACAGACATTGAAATTGAAATCAAACGCAGGGAGGCTGCGTGATGACTTGCGCACTTGAACTTAAAGATATTCACAAAAGTTTTGGCAAGACTGAAATCATTCGAGGCGTCAATTTGGCCGTCCAATCGGGTGAGCGCATTGCCATCATTGGGCCCAACGGCGCGGGCAAATCGACACTTTTTAACTTGATCAGTGGTCGCTTTGGCCCAACAAGCGGTCAAATTTTGCTCAATGGCGAATCTATTGCCCATAAAAAACCCTACGAAATTAACCGCATGGGCTTATCTCGAAGCTTTCAAATTACCAACATTTTCCCCAAGTTGAGTGTCTTTGAAAATTTGCGCTGCGCGGTACTGTGGAGCTTGGGTTACAAATACACTTTCTTGAAATTCCTATCGGGCCTTCGTGATGCCAATGAACAAGCCGAGAAGTTTCTCAAAATGATCAAGCTGGATAAAAAACGTGACGTTGTGGCCATGAACCTGACCTATGCTGAACAACGCGCTTTGGAAATCGGTATCACCATTGCAGGTGGCGCAGACGTCATATTGCTGGACGAGCCGACGGCAGGCATGAGTAAAAGTGAAACCAGTCGCTTCATCAGTTTGATCAAAGCTGTCACTGAAGGCAAAACCCTGCTCACGGTCGAGCACGATATGGGCGTGGTTTTTGGTTTAGCGGACAAAATTGCAGTGATTGTGTACGGCGAAGTGATTGCATTCGATGCGCCTGAAGCTGTTCGTGCCAATCCGAAAGTTCAAGAGGCTTACCTAGGAACTTCAACTGCAGACTCTCCGGCGGGAGGACATTGAGATGTTGAAAATTGACAAGTTGCATGCTTTTTATGGCAAGAGTCATGTCTTACATGGTGTAAGTTTTGATGTGCAACCGGGTGAGATTGTGGCTTTACTTGGCCGTAATGGTTCTGGCAGATCCACGACGGCCAAGGCGATCATGGGCTTGGTCGATTGTGAAGGTGAGATCAGTTGGAAGGGTAAAAAGATTCTGGGCCGTAAAACCTTTGAAATTGCCCATTTGGGGATTGGCTACGTTCCTGAAAATCGTGATATTTTCCCCAAACTTACCGTCCACCAAAATTTGATGCTTGGACAAAAAAGCGTCGGCAAACCGAGTCGCTGGTCTTTTGAAGACATGTACGGGATGTTTCCACGATTGAAAGAGCGTCAACACACAGAGGCTGGCGTCTTATCTGGCGGAGAGCAACAAATGTTAACGCTGTGCAGAACCCTCATGGGTGATCCCGACTTGGTCATCATCGATGAACCTACGGAAGGTTTAGCCCCCAAAATTGTGGAGCTTGTTGGGCAATATTTGCAAACTCTCAAGCAAAAGGGCTTGTCTGTTTTACTCATTGAGCAAAAGTTAACGATTGCAATGAGTATTTCTGACAGAGCCTTGGTGATGGGGCATGGCAGCATCGTTTTTGATGGCACCCCTGAATCTCTTCGGTTAGACAATTACACTCGAAAAGAGTGGCTTGAAGTTTAAACGTCTCAATTGCGACTCTTGGTACAGACTTTTCATCCAAGATAACCTAAAATTTAAAAATAGAACGCTCGTTCTTTTTTCAATCGCTTTATTTCAAGAGGAACAACAGCATGACAGCTGAATACAAAGTCCATGGCGACGTGGCAGTAATTTCGATGGCCAACCCACCCGTTAACGGATTGGGATTGTCCACGCGCATCGGCATTGCTGACGGTGTTGCAAAGGCGAATGCAGACAGTGCGATCAAAGCGATTGTGATCACTGGCGCTGGCAAAGCATTCTCTGGTGGTGCAGACATCCGCGAGTTTGGCTCTGCTAAAGCGTCACAAGAACCCAACTTGCTGAGCGTTATTCGGGTTTGCGAAAATTCTGCCAAGCCTATAGTCGCCGCAATCCACTCTGTGGCCATGGGCGGCGGTCTCGAGCTTGCCTTGGGTTGTCATTATCGAATTGCAGCACCTGGTGCCAGCATTGCATTGCCTGAAGTTAAGTTGGGTTTGATTCCTGGCGCTGGCGGTACGCAGCGCCTGCCTCGTGTCATAGGTGTGGAGCCCGCGCTGAACATGATTGTCAGCGGAGAGCCTATTAAGAGTGAAATGCTGGCCATGCTGCCTGGCCAAAAACTGTTCGACAAAATGGCCGCGTCAGCCGAGTCTCTGGCTGAAGAGGCTTTGGCGCTTGCCCGTCAAGTGGCTACTGCGCATGCCGATGGCTCTGCCAAACCACTCGTCAAGAACTTGCCCTGCAAGCACCCCCAAGGAGATGCTTATTTCCAGTTCGCACGTAATATGGTCAAGGGAATGTCCAAAAACTTTCCTGCGCCAGGCAAATGCGTTGATGCGGTTGAAGCAGCTACCAAACAAAAATTTGAAGATGGCATGGTGACCGAGCGTGAGATTTTCACCAACTTGATGATGACGCCTGAGTGTCGTGCATTGCGTCATATTTTCATTGCTGATCGTGCGGCCTCCAAAATTGCCGACGTGCCTGAAGACACAGCTAAGCGCACCATTGCAAGCGTTGCTGTCATTGGCGCAGGCACCATGGGCGGTGGAATTTCAATGAACTTCTTGAATGCAGGCATCCCGGTCAAGATGCTGGAGATGAAACAAGAGGCACTGGACCGCGGCCTTGCAACCATCCGCAAGAACTACGAATCACAGGTCAAAAAAGGCAAACTCAAGCAGGCTAAATACGATGAGCGTATGGCACTGTTATCTACCACTCTGAGCTACGATGACATTGGTCAAGCCGACTTGGTGATTGAAGCGGTCTTTGAAGAGATGGGCGTCAAAGAAGCTGTCTTCAAGAAGCTCGATGAAGTCATGAAGCCTGGCGCCATTCTGGCTTCTAACACCTCCACGCTCGACGTGAACAAGATTGCATCGTTTACCAAGCGTCCGCAAGATGTGGTGGGCATGCACTTTTTCAGTCCGGCCAACGTGATGAAGTTGCTTGAAGTCGTCCGTGGCGAAAAAACGGGTAAGGACGTGTTGGCTACAGTAATGGCCATTGGTAAAAAAATCAAAAAAACCTCGGTTGTATCGGGCGTTTGCGATGGCTTCATCGGCAACCGCATGATCGAGCAGTACAGCCGTCAGGCCGGTTTTTTGGTTGACGAAGGTTGCACCCCCGCGCAAGTTGACAAAGCGGTCGAAAAATTTGGTTTCGCCATGGGTCCGTTTCGCATGGGTGATTTGGCTGGCAACGACATTGGCTGGGCAATTCGCAAGCGCCGCGCGCAGGAACGCCCCAACATGCTTTACAGCAAGACCGCTGATTTGCTTTGTGAAATGGGCCGTTTCGGTCAAAAAACAAGTGCGGGCTGGTACGACTACCAAGCTGGAAAACGCGATGCAATCCCCAGCGCAGCCGTGGTTGAAATGATCGAAAAATACCGAACCTCAAAAGGCATCAAGTCGCGCAAAATATCAGACGAGGAAATTGTCCAGCGCTTGGTGTTTGCTTTGGTCAATGAAGCCGCTCACATTTTGGAAGAAGGCATTGCAGGCAAAGCCAGCGACATCGACATGGTTTACCTGACAGGTTATGGCTTCCCCATCTTCCGTGGCGGCCCGATGCTGTATGCAGACCAAGTGGGCTTGTTCAATGTGGTTCAAGCCATGAACCGCTTTGCACAGAACCCGCTTGACGATGCAAAGTTCTGGCAACCTGCTCCGCTCTTGGCCCGTTTGGTGGCTGAAGGCAAAAATTTCAACTGATTTTTTTATTTTCTGAGGGACAGTTCATTCGGACTGTACTCAACTTGAAAGGTTTTCCATCATGACCAACGTCGTTATCGTTTCGACCGCACGCACACCTCTGGCTAAAAGCTGGAAGGGCGCTTTCAATATGACCCATGGCGCCACACTGGGTGGCCATGCGGTTCAACACGCTGTTGCACGCGCAGGCATTGACGGTGCAGAGGTGGAGGATGTGATCATGGGCTGTGCTACACCTGAGGGTGCTACTGGGGCCAACATCGCGCGGCAGATTGCGCTCAAGGCCGGTCTCCCCATATCCGTCTCGGGCATGACTGTGAACCGTTTTTGTTCTTCGGGCTTGCAAACCATTGCCATGGCCGCGCAGCGCATCATTGCCGGCGAGGGCAAAGTCTACGTGGCAGGTGGGGTGGAAAGCATTTCCTGCGTTCAGCAGGAAATGAACACCCACATGATTCAGGACCTGTCTTTGGCCAAAACCAAGCCAGAAATTTATTGGAGCATGCTGCAAACGGCCGAGCAAGTCGCTAAACGCTACAACATCGGCCGTGACCGTATGGACGAGTATGGTGCTGGCAGTCAGCAAAAAGCCTGTGCAGCTCAGGCTGCAGGCTTGTTTGATGCTGAAATTGCGCCCATTACAGTGCTCGCCGGAGTTGCTGACAAGACCATGGGTTTGATGACCAAGGAAGTCACCGTCAGTAAAGACGAGGGCACCCGTGAAGGCACTACCGTCGAAGCGATTAGCGGCTTGCGCTCAGCCCTGCCCGGCGGCTTAATCTCTGCGGGCAATGCCAGCCAGTTCTCAGACGGTGCAGGTGCTTGCGTGCTGATGGACGAAAAACTGGCAGAACAACGTGGTTTAAAGCCCCTTGGCCGTTTCCTTGGTTTTGCCGTGGCCGGTTGCGAGCCAGACGAAATGGGCATTGGCCCTGTCTACGCCGTGCCCAAAGCCCTAGCGCGTTTGGGCCTCACCGTTGATGACATTGATTTATGGGAACTCAACGAAGCCTTCGCCGTACAGGTTCTGTACTGCCGCGACAAACTGGGTATCCCTGCTGATCGCTTGAACGTCAACGGCGGTGCGATCGCGGTGGGACACCCTTATGGTGTGTCAGGCCAGCGCCTGACTGGCCACGCTCTGATCGAAGGAAAGCGCCGCGGCGCCAAGCGCGTGGCGGTGACCATGTGCATCGGCGGTGGCATGGGCGCATGCGGCATTTTTGAAGTGTTGTGATGCACTCTCGCGTTGATGCCTGATCAACGCAAAAGGCGGTTGGCTTGAAGCTGGCCGCCTTTTTTTACTTTTAATCTGGATGATGTGCCATGAGCTTGCGACCCACTGTTGATTTCCTGCTCCACGATTGGCTGAAGGTCGAAAGCCTGCAAAGCCGCGAGCGCTTTGCAGACCACTCTCGTGAAACCTTTGACGCGGTGCTCGACACCTGCGAGCGCATTGCACGTGAAAAATACGCCCCTTTCAACCGCTTGGTGGACACGCAAGAGCCGCATTTTGATGGTGAAAAAGTCACATTACCCCAAGCCACGCACGACGCCTACAAAGCCTATGCCGAGTCGGGCATGCTGAGTGCTGCACAAGACTACGCGGTGGGGGGCATGCAGCTGCCCTATACGGTCGAGGCGGCCGCCAATGCGTTTTTTGCCATGGCCTCGGTCAGCATCGGATCGGGCATGCTGACCAGTGGCAACGCGAATTTGCTCATGGTGCATGGCTCCGATTTGCAAAAAGAGGTGTTTGCACTGAATGAATTTTCTGGTCGCTTCTCGGGCACCATGTGCCTGAGTGAGCCTCAAGCGGGCTCTTCGCTCAGCGACGTGACGACCCGTGCCACTCCCGATGGCGAAGCTTTTGAGGCCGATGCTTTGGGCGTACGCTACCGCCTCAAGGGCAACAAGATGTGGATTTCTGCGGGCGAACACGAGCTGTCCGAGAACATCATTCACCTGGTACTGGCCAAGATACCCGATGCAAATGGCCAATTGGTGCCAGGCGTGAAAGGCATTTCGCTGTTCATCGTTCCCAAGAAATTGGTCGACACGAATGGACAGTTGACAGGCGAGCGAAATGACGTGGCGCTGGCAGGCTTGAACCACAAATGTGGCTGGCGAGGCACCACCAACACGCTGCTGAATTTTGGCGAGGGCAAGTACCCTGTAAGAGGCTTAAGCGGCGCCATAGGCTACTTGGTTGGCAAGCCAGGCGAAGGCCTGCGATGCATGTTCCACATGATGAACGAAGCGCGCATCGGTGTGGGCATGGCCGCCACCATGTTGGGCATGGCCGGTTATTACGCAAGCTTGGACTATGCCAAGAATCGCCCGCAAGGGCGTCCCAGCGGGACTGGGGGCAAGGACGCCAGCCGCCCACAGGTGCGCATCATCGAACACGCGGACATCAAGCGCATGCTGCTGGCGCAAAAGGCTTACAGCGAAGGCGCTCTGGCTTTGGCCCTGTACAGTGCCCGACTGGTGGACGAGCAGCATACCGGTACGGCTGAAGACGCAGATGTGGCGCGCTTGTTGCTCGAAGTACTGACACCCATAGTCAAAAGCTTTCCCAGCGAGTGGTGCCTCGAAGCCAACAGCCTGGCCATACAAATTCACGGAGGCTACGGCTATACCCGAGACTTTCCAGTGGAGCAGTATTGGCGTGACAACCGCCTCAACATGATCCATGAGGGCACCCACGGCATTCAGGCCATGGACCTGTTGGGCCGCAAGGTGTTGATGGAAAATGGACGGGGCCTGCATCTGCTGGGCGAACGCATGCTGGCCACCGCTGCCAAAGCCGAGTCAAGTTGGGGCCCAGAAGCAGAGGCCTTGCGCAATGCACTCAAGCAAGTGGGGCAGGCCACACAACAAGCGTGGGACGGCGCCAAGCCCGCTCAGGCGCTTGCCAATGCCGTGCCGTATTTACAGGCTTTTGGTCATACCGTCATCGCTTGGATCTGGCTGGACGTGGCCGCCAGCTTGGGCGACAAGAACAGTCCTGCCGCTTTAGGCCGCCGCGCTGCATGCCGCTACTTTTTTCGCTATGAACTGCCCAAGATCGGAGCTTGGCTAAATGTGGTCAGTAGTAGAGACCCTACTTGCGCAGATTTGCCTGAGGACGCGTTTTAATGCACCCATCCATCCAATTTGGAAACTTCGCGATGACGCGCAGGTGCTAGCGATTTACCCCAATCCCCAGGATGATCTGGGCATACATTTTATTGTTGACGAAAAGGAAAAAGTTTATGACACGCAGCATCCAACAACTTTTTGATTTAACCGGCCAAGTGGCGCTGGTGACAGGTGGCTCCCGTGGCTTGGGTCTCCAAATGGCCTATGCCTTGGGTGAAGCTGGCGCACGCGTCATGATCACTTCTCGCAAAGCCGAAGATTTAGAAGTCACCACCGCACAATTGAAAGCGGCTGGTATTGATGCGCAATGGATTGCAGCTGATTGTGCTAAAGAAGAAGACCTGCGCCACCTGGCTGAACAGACTGTGGCTCGCATGGGTCCTATCGATATTTTGATCAACAACGCAGGCGCGTCTTGGGGCGCCCCCGCTGAGGAGCATCCCATTGCTGCTTGGGACAAGGTCATGAACCTGAATGTTCGCGGCTACTTCATTTTGTCGCAGCATGTGGCTAATCTGTGCATGATTCCGCGCAAAAAAGGTCGCATTTTGAACATCGCCTCAATTGCCGGTTTGGCAGGAAATCCTGCCGAAATGGAAACCATCGCCTACAACACCTCCAAAGGTGCTGTCGTTAACTTCACGCGGGCTTTGGCAGGCGAGTGGGGCGAGCATGGCATCACTGTCAATGCCATTTGCCCGGGCTTTTTTCCGACCAAAATGGCCAACGGACTGATCGAAAAGCTCGGTTCAGACAAGATGGCCCAGGGTGCACCGCTGCGCCGCTTGGGGGATGACGAAGACCTCAAGGGCCTGACTTTGCTCTTTGCTTCGGATGCGGGCAAACACATCACCGGTCAGTGGCTGGCTGTAGACGGTGGTGTGAGCGCCATCATTGGCGGCTGACACGTGGGGTACTTTAAAGCATGAGTATTTCATTTGGTCTCTCGATCCCCTTTGTGGATCATCTCGGTTTCACGCTGGAAAAATTTGAGGGAGGAGAGTCCGAATTGCATTTTTCGCCTCGCGCCGAACACCTCAATACCTTCGATGTGGCCCATGGCGGGGCGGTCATGACTTTGTTGGATGTGGCCATGGCCACCTCAGCCCGAAGCGTAGAGCCGCACATGGGGGTGGTCACGATTGAGATGAAAACCACTTTTATGCGACCCAGTAGGGGCGAACCCGGCTTCACGCTCAGAGGGTGTGGCCGTTTGCTGCACCGCACTCGAACCATGGCGTTTACTGAAGCGCACGTTATTGATGAGCAAGGGCAAGTGTGCGCGCATGCTACTGGCACTTTCAAATATGTAGCGAGACGATCACCGCCAGACCATGGCCGAATTTCGACAGATTGAACTTCAATAACCCCAGGAGACACCCGCGATGCCAAGTAACCAAATCATAGTTCTGGACAACCGACCCCAAGGGCAAGCCAGCACTTCCAATTTCAAATTAATCAGCGCAGATACGCCAACCTTGCAAGAAGGGCAGGTGTTGGTTCGTAATCACTATTTGAGTCTGGACCCCTATATGCGGGGTCGTATGAATGACAGCAAAAGCTATGCAGTGCCGCAACCCTTAGGTCAAGTTATGGAAGGCGGAACGGTCGGTGAAGTGATTGAAAGTAGAAATCCCAAGTTCCAGGCCGCAGACATTGTGGTGGGACGAGGCGGCTGGCAACACTTCACCGTCATCGAGCCTTCTGCGATCGGTACCTATCGCAAAGTGGACACAACCCACATTCCCATGAGTCATTTTTTGGGTGCAGTCGGCATGCCCGGGGTGACTGCTTTTTATGGTTTGGTCAAGATCATTGCCCCCAAAGCCGGCGAAACGGTCACGGTCAGCGCGGCCAGTGGTGCCGTCGGAAGTGCTTACGGTGCCTTGGCCAAGGCTCGGGGTTGCCGCGTGGTGGGCATTGCGGGGGGCAAGGATAAATGTGATTATGCGGTCCATGAGTTGGGCTTTGATGCCTGTGTCGATTACAAGGAGCACAAAGATGCGGTTTCCTTGTCCAAAGCCTTGAAAGTCGCTTGCCCTCAGGGCATTGATGGGCACTTTGAAAACGTAGGCGGCATGGTGTTGGATGCGGTCATGATGCGCATGAATGCTTTTTCACGCATGGCTGTGTGCGGGATGATTGCAGGGTATGACGGAGCCCCTTTGCCCATGAGCAATCCCTCGGCCATTTTGATTAACCGCATGAAGATCGAAGGTTTTATTGTGAGTGAGCATCCGGAGGTCTGGCCTGAAGCGCTCGCAGAATTGGGCAACATGATTTCCTCCGGCGCATTGCGTCCCCGTGAATCCATAGCGCAAGGATTGGCCGCGGCGCCTGAAGCTTTACTGGGTTTACTCAAGGGGAAAAATTTCGGTAAGCAATTGGTCAAATTGATTTAACGCCAAGCGATCCACTGAAAGACACCTATGAGCGACCTGATTCTTCATCACTATCCCACATCACCTTTTGCCGAAAAAATCCGGCTCGTGATGGGCTTTAAACAATTGAGCTGGAAGAGCGTGATCATTCCGATGATGATGCCCAAGCCCGACGTGGTGGCGCTCACGGGAGGCTATCGTCGGACACCCTTGCTGCAAATAGGGGCGGATGTGTATTGCGACACAGCCTTGATTTGCGATGTTCTGGAGCACGTTAAACCCAGCCCCACGCTGTTTCCTTCTGAACATAAAGGTTTGGTTCGGATTGTTGCGCAATGGGCCGATGCTTTAACGTTCTCACCCGCTATGGCTTATAACTTTCAACCCCAAGGAGCCGCCCAAATCATGGGAGACAAGCCACCTGAATGGGCCAAAGCCTTTGTAGCAGATCGCCAAGCGATGCGCGGTGGTGCTCCACGCATGTTGCCCAGCGACGCAACGGCAACCTACAAGAGTTATCTTCGCAGATTGTCAGACATGCTTGACGGTCAGCCTTTCTTAATGGGTGACCAGCCTTGTGTCGCTGACTTTTCTGCTGTTCATCCCGTCTGGTTCACGCAATACCGCACACCGTCGGTGGCTGGGATTTTGGACGCCACACCCTTGGTCAGGTCATGGTTAGACAGAATGGTCGCCCTGGGACATGGATCGCACTCAGAAATTAGCAGCAGCGATGCACTCGCAGTTGCCAAAGAACATTCCCCGATTGTTTTGGATGAACCCTTTCAAGACGATCACGGTATTCCATTGGGCAGTGAAGTCGTTGTTGCCGCAGAAAGTTTTGGCACAGAACCCACGCACGGTCAGTTGGTGGCCGCGACCCGAACACGAATGACGTTGCGCCGTTCTGATGCCCGATCAGGTACGGTCCATGTGCATTTTCCACGTATTGGCTTCACACTCAAAAAGGCAGACGCATGATCACTGATTTCAAAGGTAAAACGGCCGTATTGACCGGCGCTGGTTCTGGCTTCGGACTGGAGTGTGCACGCATTGCCGCAGGCCTAGGCATGAATGTGGTGATGGCCGATGTCCAGCAAGATGCATTGGACAAAGCTGCCGCAGAAATTTCAGGCATGGGCGTGCAGGTTTTGGCAAGAAGGGTAGATGTTTCTAAGGCCGAAGACATGCAGGAACTCGCCGATGCCGTCAAAGCCCGTTTTGGCGCGCCTAATTTTGTGTTCAACAATGCCGGTGTTGGCTCCGGTGGCTTGGTTTGGGAAAACACGCTTGCCGATTGGGAGTGGGTCTTAGGCGTCAATGTTTGGGGCGTGGTGCATGGGGTTCGACTGTTCACCCCCATGATGCTTGAAGCCGCCAAAGCCGATGCAACTTACCAGGGCCACATCGTGAATACGGCCAGTATGGCCGGCTTGCTGACCGCCCCGAACATGGGTATTTACAACGTCAGCAAACACGCCGTCGTTGCATTGACTGAAACCCTCTACCAAGACTTGAAGTTGGTCACCGATCAGATCAGCGCCAGCGTGTTGTGCCCTTACTTTGTGCCTACCGGCATCACCCAAAGTCAGCGCAACCGTCCATCGTCATTGCCTGAAGAAAAACCAACACAAAGTCAATTGATTGGGCAAGCCATGAGTGACAAAGCGGTCAGCAGTGGCAAGGTGTCTGCCGTTCAAGTGGCCCAATTCGTCTTTGATGCTGTTGCCCATGATCAGTTTTATGTCTACAGCCATCCCCAAGCTCTGGGGAACGTTCAAAGTCGAATGGAAGCGATTGTTCAGCAACACAATCCGCCAAACCCGTTTTCAACTCGGCCAGAGGTTGGCGAAAAACTCCGTGCCGCATTGCGTGGTTGATTCTCAGCTTCAATGAAAGTGGCCTTCAAAGCAGTGACGCACTTCGTGACCTAAGGCCACATGCGTCACTTGCCGTCCAGTCACCACCGTACATTCATTTTTACCGGTGTGCCAGATGGCACAGGCCAAGGGAGGCGTCATGAACGCCTGCTCCTGACCCATTCCCTTTGCTTGAGCGCAAAAAGCGGCCACATCATCTCGAATTTCCCATTTGATTTTGGGTTGATTCATGACCCGCTTGGCCTCGGGCAGTGGGCTGAAAGGTTCAAATTCTTGGGCAGGAATACTGCCACACCCCACCAAACCGCAGAACCATAAAGCGGCCATGCCATAGCCCATACTGCGTGTTACCTTTTGGCATTCAAAAATTTTATGTATCGACATGAAGAGCACCCCCATTCATCAAAAATATCAATTGATGTTTTTGGTGGTTAATTTAAGTTTTGCACCTCAAATCGTCAATGCACCTATTCAGGGATAACATTTCTTTAAAATTATTAAAAATGTATCTGTATTTGCATGGACTTTGATTACCAGAGAATTCATACCAGGGTCGATTCAGTGGAATCAATTTGCATGAAAATATATTCATGCTTTTGACAGTTTCCTCTGGGCGTTCATGTGGCAAACTCGCTCGCTTTGCTGCAGTGCGTTGAGAAAGAAAAAATGCAAAAAATCATGGGCCAACTGGCCGCAGAAATCCAAATCCGTCCGGACCAAGTCAAAGCGGCTGTTGAGTTGCTGGACGGTGGCGCAACAGTGCCCTTCATTGCCCGTTACCGCAAAGAGGTCACGGTAGGGCTGGACGACATTCAACTGCGCGAGTTGGAGTACCGCCTGGGGTATTTGCGCGAAATGCAGGACCGAAGAACGGCCATTCTCAAAAGCATCCAAGAACAAGGTAAATTGACACCCGAGTTGCATGCCGCGATGGAGTCGGCTGCAACCAAGCAAGAACTGGAAGACTTGTATCTTCCGTACAAACCCAAGCGCCGAACCAAGGGAATGATGGCCCGCGAGGCCGGTATTGAACCCTTGGCAGATAAACTGTTTTCAGACCCTTCACGCGACCCGCATACAGAGGCGGCTCATTTTGTTCAACCTGCCGGTACGCCTGAAGGCACCGATTTTTCAAACACGGCGGCGGTTCTGGATGGTGTGCGGGATATCTTGTCAGAGCGCTGGGCAGAAGATGCCGGTTTGGTGCAGGCCTTGCGGGAGTGGCTCTGGAGCGAGGGTTTGTTTAAAAGCAAGCTGGCGAACGGCAAAGACGAAAACCACGTCGACGTGTCCAAGTTTCGAGATTACTTTGACTACGACGAACCGATTGGCCGGGTGCCATCGCATCGTGCACTGGCTGTATTCAGAGGCCGAGCTTTGGAAATGCTTGACGCCAAATTGGTGCTACCTGTGGAACCCGAACCCGGACAGCCGAGCGTCGCGGAAGGTCGTGTGGCCAATTATTTGAAGTGGAGCCATATCAAGCGGCCATCTGACGACTTGATCCGCAAATGCGTGGCCTGGACTTGGCGCGTCAAGCTCAGTCTGTCCACCGAACGAGATTTATTTACCCGCTTACGCGAAGAAGCAGAGAAGGTCGCCATCAAGGTCTTTGCAGACAATTTGCGCGACTTGCTCTTGGCCGCCCCGGCCGGTCCTCGAGTGGTCATGGGTCTAGACCCCGGCATCCGCACCGGCGTCAAAGTGGCTGTGGTTGATGCGACAGGCAAGTTGGTCGAAACTGCGACCATTTTTCCCCATGAGCCCCGTAAAGACTGGGACGGGTCGCTCTACACCTTGGCCAAACTCAGCGAAAAGCACGGCGTTAACTTGATCGCCATTGGCAATGGCACGGCCAGCCGCGAAACCGACAAGTTGGCGGCCGACTTGATCAAGCAATTGGCTAAATTGCATGACGGCGTAGAAATACAGAAAGTGGTGGTCAGTGAGGCGGGCGCCTCAGTGTATTCAGCAAGTGAATTTGCATCTCAAGAAATGCCCGATGTGGATGTCACACTGAGAGGTGCAGCCAGCATTGCGCGTCGATTGCAAGACCCTTTGGCGGAGTTGGTCAAGATCGACCCCAAATCCATTGGGGTGGGCCAATACCAGCACGACGTCAACCAAAGCGAGTTGGCTCGGACCCTGGACACGGTGGTGGAAGACTGCGTTAACGCCGTGGGTGTGGACCTCAATACCGCAAGTGTGCCCCTGCTTTCGCGTGTTTCAGGTTTGTCCAGCAATGTGGCCAAAGCGGTCGTGCGTTGGCGCGACGCCAATGGCGTGTTCAAGAGCCGCCAAGATTTGATGAAGGTCACCGGCTTGGGGGCTAAAACCTTTGAACAAAGTGCGGGTTTTTTGCGAATTCGCGGGGGTGACAATCCTCTGGACATGACGGGTGTTCACCCCGAAACCTATCCGTTGGTCGAACAAATCATTGTTAGAACTGCCAAACCTATTCAAGACATTATGGGCCGCAGCGAGGTGCTCAAAACACTCAGGCCAGAACAATTTGTCAGCGATAAGTTTGGCCCCATCACCATCAAAGATATTTTGGTTGAGCTTGAAAAACCCGGTCGCGATCCGCGCCCTGACTTCAAAGTGGCGCGTTTTAACGATGGTGTGGATGACATCAAAGACCTGAAAGAAGGCATGATTCTCGAGGGCACAGTGAGTAACGTGGCCGCCTTTGGCGCCTTCATTGACTTGGGCGTGCATCAAGATGGGTTGGTTCACGTCAGCCAGTTGAGCCACAAGTTTGTAACCGATGCCCGCGAGGTGGTTAAAACAGGCGACATTGTCAAAGTACAAGTGGTGGAAGTAGACATAGACCGCAAACGGATTGGCTTGACCATGAAACTTGGCGAGGCGCCGGCTCGCCAAGGGCAAGACCGTAGCGGTTCACGCGACAACCGTTTTGAAGGCGCCGGGCCGGGCCAACGCCAACGCGGGGGAGGTGCCTTTAGCTCGACCCCCACAAGTGGGTCCGCCATGGCCAGCGCCTTTGCCAAATTGCAAGGTCTTAAAAAATAAGCACCATGAAGGCTCTCCATATTCACGCTGGCCCCAAGGCCCTGGCGCACATCCGTGAACATGGTTTGAAGCCTGAACATGTGGGCGTGATCCCGGGTGCTGCCGGGGGACCCAAGGGGCTCATTCTCGGTCCGCTGGATCGTTTTATTTTTGGGGAATGGCTTGTTCGAAGCAGCCAACCCGTGGACTTGGTGGGCGCATCCATTGGCGCGTGGCGCATGGCCACCGCCTGCCTGAATGAGACTGTCGCTGCATTCAATCGACTTGAGCACGACTACATCCATCAGCACTACGAACCACCACCTGGCCAAAAACGCGTCAGTGCACGGCAGGTGAGTGATGCCTTTGGCCAAAGCCTGCAAGCCTTTTATGGCGGTCGAATGAAAGAGGTGCTCAGCCATCCGCGATACCGTCTGCACATCGTCACATCCCATGGGCGTCATCTGTTGCACCGCGAGCATCCTCTGGCTACACCACTGGGCTACGCCGGTGCCTATATGAGCAATGTCTTGAGCCGAAAAGCTTTGAGCCTGTGGTTGGAGCGGATTGTGTTTTCTGCTCAGGCTGCAAACCTACCTTTTGATGTGAATGACTTTCGAACAATCAGCGTGGCATTGTCAGAAACCAACTTCATGTCAGCGTTGCAAGCGAGCTGCTCAATTCCATTTGCGCTCAAAGCCGTACATGACATTTCGGGTGCGCCGTCAGGTGCGTATTGGGATGGCGGCATCACCGACTATCACCTGCACCTGAAATGGAAAGCGCCTAAAGGCCCCGAACGTGCGGTGGTCTTGTACCCGCATTTTCAAAATAACGTGGTGCCCGGTTGGCTCGACAAAGCCCTCAAATGGCGGCACTCAGCCAGTGCCTTTTTAGACAGTACCATCGTCCTCGCGCCCAACCCCGAATGGGTTAAAACTTTGCCAAACGGCAAACTACCCGATCGCAAGGACTTCATAACCTATAACCTTGATCTGGCTGGACGGGTGAAGGTATGGAGTGCTGCTGCCAATGCGAGTCAACAGTTGGCGGATGAGTTCAGTCAGTGGGTAGAGCAGGGGACTTTAGACGAAGTGAGGACGCTCTAATGGAATGGCATTATTTTGAAGAATTGAGTCATTGGCGGTTCATCAGTTTCCTTTTTATTTCTCAAAATGAATGGACTAACTTGTGAGCGAGTTCATTGAGTTCATTCGTGAGTTGCTTGGAAAATGGGGGCCTGTCAGTGCCCGCAGAATGTTTGGTGGGCATGGTCTTTATTTCGATGGTGTGATGTTCGCTATCGTGATGAACAACCGGTTATTTTTGAAAGTAGATGCGCACAATCGTGCAGAATTCGAAAATTTGGGACTCAAACCTTTCCTTTACACAATGAAGGGCAAAGAGATCGCCTTGTCTTATTGGGAGGCGCCTGACGCCATTTTTGATGAGCCCACACTGGCCGTTCGATGGGCCATAAGTGCCTGGGATGCAGCGATGCGTAACCAGGCCACCAAAGCAGATCACACTCAAAAAACGCAAGCACGTCGACGCAAAAAGAGCCGTCCACCAGCTTAAAAAATTAAGCGTTTCTCTTATGCGGCAGGGGTGACATGCTTTCTTTAAGGGGCGTTGTACGATGCCATTGTATTTTTGATTCAGTCCGCCCAAAAATTTCAGCCCTCAAGGGCTTGTACCGCTGTGTTGACGACAGGACCTAAGGCGCCATGAGCATTCACCACCGTACCCCCCAATCTTTGCTGAACAGTTCTTCCCGTACACTGATTGACCGCGTTCATCGTGCTGGACGTGCGCCAATGCATGCCATGTCAGCAGCGCAAGCCCGCGCGTTCTATGACATTGGTGGCCCGATTTTGGACCTGCAACCGGCGCCAGATGTGGACCGCGTTCAGGCTCTTGTCATTCCTGCCCGCGATGGCCACGCCATGGCTGCACGCTTGTACGCCCCCGACCATGAGACGCCACTGCCCGTGCTGCTTTACATTCACGGCGGCGGCTTCACTGTAGGCAGCCTTAACACGCATGACGTGCTCTGTCGCCAGCTTAGCCGTCATGCGCACTGCGCCGTGGTCTCGTTAGATTACAGGCTGGCCCCAGAACATCGGTTTCCGACCGCCGTGAACGACAGTTGGGACGCCTTGAACTGGCTGCACCAAAACGGCCAGACACTGGGATTGGACACCACCCGAATCGCCGTGGGTGGCGACAGTGCAGGTGGCACCTTGGGTGCCGTATGTGCGCTGATGGCCAGAGATGCCGGTTTGCCCTTGTGTCTTCAATTGCTGTTTTATCCCGGATGTGGGGCGCGGCAAGACACGGCCTCACACCACGCCTATGCAGAAGGCTTCATGCTGGACAAAGACACTGTGGATTGGTTTTTTGCCAATTACATTGATGCGAAAGACCGTGATGATTGGCGTTTTGCACCCAGTTTGGCCAGCGACCACAGCAATCTGGCACCGGCTTGGATCGGATTAGCCGAGTGTGACCCCCTGGTGGACGAGGGGGTGAACTACGCCGACATCTTGCGCATGGCAGGGGTGCCCGTAGACTTGGAAATATACCGGGGTGTGATTCATGGTTTCATCACCATGGGCCGCGCCATTCCCGATGCACTGAAAGCGCATGCCGATGCGGGTCGGGCTTTGAAACATGCTTTTGAAAGTTAATCCTATGAAACGTCAAGACTTCCGTTTTTCTCACCGCATGCGCGTGCGCTGGGTGGAGGTGGACATGCAAAACATTGTCTTCAACGGCCATTACCTTATGTACTTTGATACTGCGGTGACCGACTATTGGAGAAACTTGGCTATGCCTTATGCGGAAACCTTGCACCAACTGGGTGGGGATTTGTTTGTCAAAAAAGCCAGTGTGGAATACCACGCCAGTGCCGAGATGGATGATTTTCTGGACGTGTGCATGCGCTGCGACCGCATTGGTAATTCATCGATGACTTTTATTGGAGCGATTTTTCGGGGTGATGAATTACTCATCACGAGCGAACTTGTTTATGTCTACGCAGACCCTGTGGCCAAAAAAAGCCTGCCCATCCCGCTTCAGTTGAGGGGTATGTTGGAAGCCTTTGATAAAGGTGAGGACATGGTCGAGTTATTGACAGGCCCATGGCTTGAACTCAAAGCACTGGCCAGCCCCCTTCGTACAGAGGTGTTTGTCCATGAACAAAAGGTCCCCGCCGAGATGGAGTGGGACGATGACGATATCACCGCATTGCATGCAGTCGCCATCAATCGTATGGGCATGGTATTGGCCACAGGCCGCTTGTTGCAACATGCACCGGGCGTAGCGCGGATTGGGCGCATGGCTGTCAAAAAGCAAATGCGTGGCAGCGACTTGGGTCGTCGCGTGTTACTGGCCTTGATGGATGCAGCCAAAGCGCGGGGCGACAACCAAGTTCTGCTGCACGCCCAATGCAGCGCAGAGGGTTTTTACAAACGCTCAGGCTTCGAAGCGCGTGGGGCGGTTTTTGAAGAGGCCGGGATTGCACACATTGAGATGGTGCGCAGTATCTAAGTCTCAGATGTCTTCGAGTAAAGGGTAGGGCAATTTCATCAGATCAAGGCAAGTGCCTTCTGAATGGCCCACTCGCCAGCCTGTTTGTTGGCTCTCTAAAGTACCGCTGACCAGGGCGTCAAAGCCCTGTCCATCAGGCCGCGCCGCGCTCAGCACCACTGTGGCGCTGGGCTGTTCGGCATCCGTGGGCGTGAAAACGTCTTGCCCAGCAATCAGTTCCACCGGGCTGTGAACCAGCGCCATACGGCGTTTCAAAGTGCCGCGAAACTGGCTGCGAGCAACGATCTCCTGGCCGGGGTAGCAGCCTTTTTTAAAGTTGACTGCGCCCACCGACTCATAATTCAGCATTTGCGGCACAAAGGTCTCGAACAAGGGCTTGCTGACCAGCGTTACGCCACTCATGACGTCGGACCACAGCCAAATTTCGGGCTGTACCTCGTGGCCTGAAGGCGGGGTCTGCGAAGAAGGGGCAAGCCACAGGGCACGTGGCACTGGCTCGTCGCCTACCAAGGCGGGGTACAGGGCCACAGTGTGCGCGCCATCCACCGCCACCCCTTGCCAAGGGGCTCCTTCCCCCATCATCGCCTTGGCGTTGTTGCCCAACAAGCCACGCATCTGCCATTGACTGGTGGCATCCGACAATTTGACTTTGGCGCGCAGTACAAACATGGACAGGCGTTTCAGGGTTTGCGCCAGTAAATCGAGATTCATCACCAGCAGCACGGTATCTGGCGCGGTCTTGATGACGACAAAACTGGCCTGAATGCGCCCCTTGGCTGAGCAAAAGGCAGCCAAACGGGATTGACCCACGGGCAACAGCAGCACATCGTTGGTCAGTTGATTGTGCAAAAAGTTGGCTGCATCTTCGCCTTGGGCCTGGATCACAGCCAAATGAGGAAGGGTTGCAACCCCGCTCGGCAAAATGGATTTGGATAAAGAAGTTTCTGTGCGCATACCTCAATTATCATCCTCACTTCAATACATTGAAGGCAATAGGGCTGTGCGACGTTGGCTGATGACTTTTTTGGGGGTTCTAACCCTGC
>CANBWK010000035.1 GCA_947373105.1 Comamonadaceae bacterium
AAATAGTTTCCGGTAGCCACGTTCGGCGCTAGGTCTTGGTTTGGCTAAGCTGAGAAGTCGTGACGCCATTTCTGTTTCTTCGATAAGTAATGAAATTTCGCGGCGCTCCACACTCAGGCGAATGCGGTCTCCGTTTTGTACACACGCCAGTGGGCCGCCGAGCGCTGATTCGGGCATGACATGTAAAACGATGGTTCCAAACGCAGTGCCGCTCATGCGGCCATCAGATATTCTGACAATATCTTTGACGCCTTGCAGCGCCATTTTTTTAGGAATCGGGATGTAACCTGCTTCAGGCATACCGGGGCCACCCAGAGGGCCAATGTTCTTGAGAACCAGTACGTCGTCAGCTTGAACGTCTAAGTCGAGGTCATCAATCCGTAGCGCAAGATCTTCCAGGTTTTCAAAAACAACCGCTCTGCCTTCGTGCTCCATCAGTGCGGGGCTGGCTGCTGATTGTTTGATGATGGCGCCGCCCGGGGCAAGATTGCCTTTGAGGTATGCGATACCGCCTTGAGGATAAATAGGGTTGCTCATGGGGCGAATCACATCTTGTTTGAAGGGGGCGCCCACACGCTTAATTTCTTCACCCAATGTTCGACCCGTCACGGTCAATGCGTCGAGCGCCAGCAAAGGTTTGAGCTCACGCATCAAGGTGCCCATGCCACCCGCCGCATGGAAATGTTCCATGTAATGTTGCCCGGAAGGTTTTAAATCAACCAAGACGGGCGTATTGCGCCCCATCAGGTCGAGTTCTTCCAAATCAATTTTGATGCCCATACGACCTGCAATAGCGGCCAGGTGGACGATGCCATTGGTCGAGCCACCAATGGCCAAAAGCACCACCATGGCATTGCGAAAAGCGGCGGGCGTCAGGATTTTGTCTATCGTTAAGCCGTCTAGAGCCATCCGTACGGCTTGCGCGCCCGTCTCCTCTGCAACCCGCATGCGGTCCGAAGTCACAGCCGGTGGCGATGCGCCGCCAGGCACCGTCATGCCCAGTGCTTCTGCGATGCAGGCCATGGTGCTGGCCGTGCCCATGACTGAGCAGGTGCCTACGCTTGCTACTAAACGGTTGTTGACGTCCTCGATCTCAGCGGAATCGATTTCTTCGGCGCGATAGCGTCCCCAATAACGCCGGCAATCGGTGCAAGCGCCCACCACCTCGCCGCGGTGCGAGCCCGTGAGCATCGCACCGGTAATGAGTTGGATGCTGGGCAGTCCAGCAGAGGCAGCACCCATCAATTGGGCAGGCACAGTTTTGTCGCAGCCGCCAATCATGACAATGGCATCCATGGGTTGAGCGCGAATCATTTCCTCTGTGTCCATGGACATGAGGTTGCGCAGGTACATGCTGGTCGGCTGGGCAAAACTCTCCCCAATCGAGATCGTTGGGAAGTCCATGGGCAGACCGCCAGCAAGCATGATGCCGCGCTTGACTGCTTCGATCAGCTGCGGCATGTTGCCATGACATGGGTTGTAGCTGCTGCCTGTATTTGCAATGCCAATGACGGGCCTGTCCAGCGCACTGTCTGTGTAGCCAGCACCTTTGATGAAAGCTTTTCGTAAAAATAAAGAAAAACCGGCGTCACCGTAGTTCGTCAGGCCGCCACGAAATCCTAGCGGATCTGCAGGGCTTTTATCATTTTTTGAAGCATTTTTATTTTGAGGCATAGGGTTCTCACATCATTTCAATGAAAGGCCGCGACAGTTTTGTGAATCGCATGGGGCTCAATGCAAAATCTTTTTTTAGGATAACCTGTTAGTGGGTAAAAATTTCAACTTCTATTGTTTAAGGAAAAAAATCATGGCCAAAGCCTATTGGATCAGCGCGTACCGATCGATTTCTAACCCCGATGCACTGGCGGAGTACGCCAAACTGGCCGGTCCATCGTTGACTGCAGCTGGCGGCAAGTTTTTGGCGCGTGGCGTGGCCGCTGCAGCGAAGGAACATGGCCAAAAAGAACGCACTGTCCTGATCGAATTTGAGAGCTTGGACGCCGCCTTGGCAGCTTACGACAGCCCTGGTTACAAGGCTGCGCTGGCCGCCTTGGGCGAGAATGCTGTGGTGCGCGACATACGCATCCTGGAAGGTGTTTGAGTTTTCAGCATGATCGACCACCTCGATCATTTGGTCTTGACCACATGCGATGAGCAAGCCTGTATCAATTTTTACACCGGTATCTTGGGCATGACGCTTGAAAGTTTTGTGGGCGGCACGCCGCCAGTCAAGCGAAAAGCTTTTAAGTTCGGTCATCAAAAAATCAACCTGCATGTGCGGGGAAAAGAATTTGAGCCCAAGGCCCATCTTCCAGTACCCGGTGCTTTGGACTTGTGTTTCATAGCATCAGTGCCTTTGGATGAAGTCATTGCCAAGCTGCAGCTTGCTGATTGGCCCATCATCGAAGGCCCAGTGATTCGTTCTGGCGCAAATCAGAAAATCAGGTCGGTTTACGTGCGTGACCCCGACCTGAATTTGATTGAAATTTCAGAGCTGGCTTAAAGACAGCTGCATTGAAGTTCGATCGTTTTGTCAGTCTGCATAAACACCAGCGGCACGGATCACGGGACCCCATTTGTTGATCTCTGATTGCAACCAGGTGCGCAAGCCTTCTGGTGTCTGTTTGCTATCCGGGACGATTTCTGCACCCAGGTCGGCCATGCGCGCTGCAAAGGCTGGATCTTTCAATGCCGAACGCACGGCGGAGCCAAATTTTTCGATGACCGCAGCAGGGGTACCTTTGGGGCCGTAAATACCATGCCAAACGATGACTTCAAAATCTTTCAGGCCGCCTTCGGTCAGGGTTGGGGCATCAGGCAGTGCGCGAATACGTTGCTTGGTTGTTACCCCATACAGTTTCACGGTACCGGCCTTAATGTGCTGAGTCGTTTGCGTGGTTTGGTCGCACAACAGATCGACTTGCCCGCCCAGAAGCGCATTCAGTGCTGGGGCAGTTCCTGAAAAAGGCACTGTGGTCAGGTCCACGCCCATGGCTTGTTGAAAGAGCATGCCGCACAGGTGCGATACAGCGCCCAGTCCTGCGTTGGCAAGGTTAATGGATTTGGCATTGGCTTTGACATAGGTGCTCAACTCCTGCATGTTTTTGGCCGGCAAATCTTTGCGGGCGATCAGGGTCATGGGTACATCAACAGCTTGGCTCACGTACTCGAAGTCAGTCATCGGGTTGAATGACATTTTTCTGTACAGCGCAGGTGCAGTCGACATTCCATTGTGGTGAATTAGAAAGGTGTAGCCGTCTGGCGCGGCCTTGGCCACAAAGCCTGCAGCAAGTGTGCCGCCAGCACCGACCTTATTTTCAACAACCACAGTTTGACCTAAGGTCTTGCCCATGGTCGCTGCGAGTGTCCGGGCCACAATATCGGTGGGTCCCCCCGCCGCAAAAGGTACCACCAGGCTGATGGGCTTGGTCGGGTAAGTTTGAGCCAAACTTGAGCCTGCAGCGAAGACACTCAAAGTTGCCAAGGCTGATGAAATGGTGCGCTGGGATTTTAGTTGCATGATGAACTTTCTGATGGATTTACCAAGGCAATATCCTGCAGGAAATGCGTTTAAGGTGCAAGCGGACGATCCCTTAGAAGAGCACCTTGATAGCGGCCAAATCACCCGAAACTAAAGATCTGTTGGAGAGGCTGTCTGAAAAGCGATTGGGTTTTGGCTGACGTTAAATTTTCAGCACCTGTGCATTGCAAAACGACTGGATATCGTTTTCTGTGTAGCCGAGTTCTTGCAAAATTTCACGGCCATGCTCTCCCAAATGCGCCGCAACACGTTGCTGCGCCAATCGTTTGCCGTCAAACAGGGATGGATGTTGGGGTAGCCTGACCTTGCCCAGTTTGCCATGTTCGAACTCAATAAGCGAGCCGCTTTGTTTCACTTGTGAATCAGTAAGTACATCTTGGCGCTCATTGATGCGGCCAATTGGAGTGGTCTGCTGCCGGAAATTTTCAATCAGTTCCTGTGTGGTGAAAGTGGCCATCAATGGTTCAATCAATTCGCGTAACTCTTTGCCATGACGTGTTCTCAGTGGCAAGCTTGCAAAGCGCGGGTCATCGGCTATATCTTCCCTGCCTAAAGCCTTACATTGACCGCGAAATTCGGATGGCTGGGGACACATGCTGGCCACAAAACCGTCCAAAGTTTTGTAAGGTTTCTGGTTGATTCCAAACTCAGGAAAGGTTGCAGGGGGTTCATCGATAAACACATGGTTGTACATTGCGTCTGGCCATTGGAAGGCCAAGCTGGCATCCAGCATCGACAAATCGATGCGCCTTCCCTTGCCATCTCGTTCGCGTGCAAACAGTGCGCTCACAATCGCTTGCGATGCGGTTAATGCGGTTAATTTGTCACATACCGCGGTTGCCAACACAGTGGGTTGACCATTGACAGGGTTTCTTTGTGTCGCAGCAACCCCAGCCACCGCTTGAATGACCGCGTCATAAGCCTTGTCGTTGCGGGCGTCCCCTTGTGTTCCAAAACCGGTGATCGACATGCGAATCAAGCGTGGATTGATAGCCACGAGCGCGTCGTCGCCCAATCCCAATCGACCCATGACCCCGGGCCGAAAGTTGTTGATAACGACATCGGCCTTGGCCAGTAACTTGGTCAAGATCTCTATCGCCTTCGGTGATTTCAAGTCCATAGCGAGGGACTTTTTGCCGCGGTTGGTGGCAATGTACATGGCGGACAGGTCTCCCTTTGCCGGTCCAATCAATCGGCATGTATCACCTTCCAGAGACTCAACCTTGATAACTTGTGCGCCCTGGTCGGCCAACATGGAAGCCGCTAAAGGGCCAGAAAGCACGGTGCTGAGATCCACAACGCGAATGCCTTCAAGTGGGGGAGCAGAATAGGTCAAAGCGGAGTTAGTCATGAGTTTTGGATTTTTGAAATTAACATAAGTGAGATTTCTCGCCTAGAGGGTTTTCATTGAAGGATGCACAATGGATACGGCATTCTCTGCGCTGTCGCATGGGATATTTGTCATATTCAAAAGTCTTGCACAATGTATTATTTGAGGACCTTGTATGCCCATCCAACTCTTCGCTTTTGACACCCCAAACGGTCGAAAAATCAGTGTGGCCCTTGAGGAAATGAATCTGCCCTATGAAGTTCAGGTGGTCGATATCACCGCAGGTGAACAATTAGATCCAGTTTTTCTCCAAATCAGCCCAAACAATAAAATCCCCGCCATCGTTGATCCTGATGGCCCAGACGGTCAATCCATCAGCGTATTTGAGTCGGGTGCCATCTTGCTTTACCTGGCTGAAAAATCGGGGCGATTTTTACCCGCCGATGTTCGCGGCCGTGTTGCAGTGCTCGAATGGCTGATGTTCCAGATGAGCAGTTTTGGGCCCGCCCCGGGTCAGGTGCATCACTTTATTGCCTTGGCGTCTGAGGAAGATAAACGTTATGGCTTGACGCGGTTCATGGCTGAAACGCGCCGGCTTTATGGTGTGATGGACCGCAGGCTTGCCGAACATGCGTTTTTTGCGGGCGACCTTTCGATCGCCGATTTTGCCGTGCTCGGTTGGGTGTGGCGTCACCCTCGGCACCAAGTCGATTTAAAGGACTTTCCCCATGTGCTTCGATGGTATGAAACCTTGATGGCCAGGCCTGCAGTGATGCGTGGTTTTGCCGTATCGCTTCGCCGCTGAAGGTTTGAAAAATTCGAAATTTTGTGCGTTCCCTTAATCAATCTGAAGGATTTGACATGATGATGAAAGCAGCCACAGTGGGTTTGCAAGGCTTGGTTTTCAAGGATATCCCTGTCCCTGAAGTTGGACCCGATGAGGTACGGGTCAAGGTCCAGGCAGCAGCACTCAATCGGGCCGATTTGGCGGTATTGGCTGGCAACCGTCATGGGGCAGTCGGTGGTGCTGGAACCGTCATGGGCATGGAGTGGGCTGGCGTGGTCGATGCCGTAGGTAGTCACGTTCAGAACTTTAAATCAGGTGACCGTGTGATGGGCTCGGGGCAGGGTGCCATGGCCGACTTCACAGTGGTTGATCAAGGCCGCGTGATGCCCTTGCCGGTCTCAACATGGGCAGCAACGAGAGCTGCTTGTTACCCGATGGCCTTGAACACCATGCACGACGCAGTCATCACGAATGGTGGCTTGAAGGCGGGTCAAAGCGTCATGATCCAGGGTGCATCCACTGGTGTAGGCTTAATGGGGCTGCACATTGCGCGTTGGCGGGGCGCCTCTGTGGTGGTGGGGTCATCAACGCAAGCATTCAAACGTGAACGACTTGCCAACTACGGTGCCACACTGGCCGTTGACAATAACGACCCCCAATGGGTTGATCAAGTCTTGGCCATCACACAGGGTCGAGGTGTTGACTTGATTGTGGATCAGCTATCTGGCCGCGTGGCCAATCAAAATATGGCTGCAACGGCTGTATTGGGCCGTATTGTTAATGTGGGTCGATTAGCGGGGACTAAATTTGAATTTGATTTTGACTTGCATGCACTTCGAAGAATTCAATACATCGGAGTGACGTTTCGAACCCGCTCCAAAGCTGAAGTTTCTGCTATCACTGCCGCCATGATGAAAGATCTGTGGCCTGCTCTTGCGAAGGGGGGCTTTGATATGCCCATAGACAAAATCTTTGGATTCAGTGAACTGGCGGCTGCCTACGACCATATGAAGTCCAATCAACATTTTGGCAAAATCATTGTGCAGATGGACTGATGGTTTTATGAACAACTTTTTAAAATATGCGTTTTGCATCTTGATGGGTTGGTTTTGGCTCACGAGGCCGGTGATCGCCCAGGCTCAGACGCCAGACGCTTTTCGCCCTATGCTGGCAGCTGCTCATCGTTCTGCAAATAATGTGGTTCGCGACCCTTACCGACATCCCGCCGAAACGATAGCCTTTTTTGGTATTCAAGCCAACAGCACCGTGGTGGAAATCTTACCCGGCAGTGGCGGCTACTACATGGAAATCTTGGCGCCCTGGCTTAAGGACAAGGGTTTGTATATTGCCGCCAACCGCGATGGCTCTTTGCCGCAATACATACCTGACCATCAAAAGCTATTGAAACGCTTGTCCGATGAGGCGGCCTTGTATGGGCAAGTTCAGGTGACTTCATTTCGTGCTGACCGCCATGCCATTGCACCAGCAGGAACAGCGGATGCCGTGATCAGCTTTCGCAATTTGCACAACTGGCTGCTCGATGGCGAACTTGATGCCTCCTTAAGCGCCTTTCATAAGGCTTTGAAGCCGGGCGGCGTGCTGGGCATCGTGGACCACCGAGGCCGCACCGACCAAACGCAGGCGCAGCAGATTGCTTCAGGGTACGTGCGGGAAGATGAGGCCATTGCGCTTATCGAAAAGGCCGGCTTTCAGCTGCAAGCACGGTCAGAGATCAATGCCAACCCACTGGACACAAAGGATCACCCTGAGGGCGTATGGACCCTGCCGCCTTCTTTCAGGCTCAAAGACAAAGACCGTGCCAAATACACTGCTATTGGAGAGAGTGACCGATTTACTCTGCGCTTTGTGAAGCGGTGAGTCTCATGCCGGGCCTTTGTCTTCTAGGGAACACTCCCGATGGAGTCGCAGTCAAAAGGGGGCTATTATATTTATTGACTGATTTAAGTTCCCGTCCAAATCACCTGGAGAGATCCCATGCAACTTTTAAATAAATCCTTTGGCCTCAGCCTGAGTTTTGCTTGTGCAGCTTGGAGCCTAAGCACTGGTGTGCAAGCCCAAGACAAAAGCGTCATGCTCAAGTTATCCAGCTGGGTGCCAGCCCAGCATGCTTTGAATCCGGCCCTGCAAGCCTGGGGGGAGAGCCTCAAAAAGGCATCCGGCGGCACATTGAATGCCACGCTTTTTCCCTCTGAGCAATTGGGTAAGGCGTTTGACCATTACGACATGGCTCGCGATGGAATCGCTGATTTTGCTTATGTAAACCCTGGCTACCAACCTGGCCGTTTCCCTGTTTTTGCAGCCACATCACTGCCTTTCATGATCAGCAACGCCAAAGCCGGCTCTGCGGCTGTGGATGCCTGGTACCGCAACTATGCAGCCAAGGAGATGAAGGAAGTGCAGTTCTGTTTTGCTTTTGTGCACGACCCTGGTGCCTTTCACTCACGCAAAAAAATCATGACCCCTTCTGATATCAAGGGCATGAAGGTGCGTCCGGCCACAGCCACTGTGGGCCAGGTCATCACCTTGCTGGGCGGCACCAACGTGCAAGCGTCTGCGCCGGAGTCGCGTGACATGCTCGAGCGCGGCGTGGCCGATGCGATCACCTTCCCGTGGGGCTCAATGACATTGTTCGGCATTGACAAAGTAGTGAAGTACCACATGGATGTGCCGTTTTACGTCACGCCTTTTGTCTGGGTCATGAACAAGGACAAGTACACCGCTTTGTCGGCCACCCAGAAAACGGCCGTTGACAGCCATTGCACCAGTGAATGGGCCGAGAAAGTGGGCACAGCTTGGGCGGACTTTGAGATATCAGGCCACACCAAACTTGCAGCCGATCCAAATCGTGAGGTCTACAAACTCACCCTCGACCAGATCAAAGTTTGGAAAGATGCTGTGGCCCCCGCTGAAAAGCAGTGGGCCGAAGACGTGAAAAAACGAGGTGAAGATCCAACCGCTGTCATGAACGGATTGCGCCAATCGCTGGCCAAATACAAGTCAGCAATGTAAGGACAAGGCATGCAAACAGCCAGAGCGGTTAAGAGCAATGTGTTTGACCGCATCATTGATTCGATTGAATGGATGGCTGCGATGTTCGTGGGGCTCGTCGCGGCCAATATATTCATTTCGGTGCTGTTGCGCAAATTCTTCAGTACGTCGATTCCTGATGCCTACGACTTCGGTCGTTTGATGCTGGGTATCTTGATTTTTTGGGGCATAGCCGCCACCAGTTACAGAGGGGGGCATATCACTGTGGACCTGATCTGGAGTCTTTCCAATGCACGACTTAAGCGCATCATTGACGTGTTTGCAACCTTGATTTTGCTTTTTGTTGTGACGGTGCAAACCATCATGTTGTTTGACAAAGTGCGAGGCACTTACAACGACAACGTCCTCACCTATGATTTGAATCTGCCGACTTGGCCTTTCTTTGCGGTGGCCTGGATGGGCGATGTCTGTGCCGTATTGTTGATTGCCATACGCACATGGCGTTTGATCTTCCAGCCTGAACAACTGGAAGAACATCCCGAACTTAAAGATGTGGGGTAAGGCATGGAGTTGAGCCCTGATGCCGTGGCCGTGATCGGCTTTCTGGTGCTGTTTATATTGATGCTTTTGAGGGTGCCAGTGGGTATGGCCATGGGCTTGGTGGGCGTCACAGGGTACGCTTACATTGCAGGGCCAGGGCCTGCACTCAAGCTCATTGGACAGTCGTCTATGCGCACGGTGACTGATTACACCTTTGGCGTGATTCCCATGTTCATGCTGATGGGCGCATTCGTGTCAGTTTCTGGTGTGAGCAAGGAACTTTTTCGTGCGGCCAATGCTTTCATCGGACACATGCGCGGTGGGCTGGGTGTGGCCACAGTACTGGCTTGTGGAGGGTTTGCCGCTATTTGTGGGTCTTCTGTCGCAACAGCGGCCACTTTTTCTTCTGTGGCCTATCCCGAGATGCGTCGGTTTGGCTATCCCCAGTCATTTTCGACCGGTGTGATTGCAGCGGGAGGTACTTTGGGCGCCATGCTACCCCCTTCGACTGTGCTGGCGGTGTACGCCATATTGACGCAACAAGACATCGGTAAATTGTTCATGGCCGGTATCGTGCCGGGCTTGTTGGCCATGTTGTTGTATGTCATCACCATCATGATCATTGTGCGTTTGCGCCCCGATTGGTTGCCGCGTGGCGAGAAAAAGTCTTGGCCAGATCGTTTCAGGGGCCTCAAAGATGTGTGGGCGCCTTTGGTCTTGTTTATCTTTGTGATTGGCGGCTTGTATGGCGGGTTTTTCACACCCACTGAGGCCGGAGGCGTCGGTGCAAGTGGTGCTTTTCTATTGGGTGTGTTGCGCGGCAAGTTAGACCGCGCAGGGATTCGCTCGGCCTTGCTTTCTGCGACCCGAACATCGGCCGCAGTCTTTACCGTGCTCATCGGGGCATTGCTTTTTGGTTATTTTTTGACCATCACCCAAGTACCTCAAAAGTTGATGGAGATGCTGACGGGTATGGGGGTAGGTAGATATGGCATCTTGGCCATGATCATGGTGATGTATTTGGTATTGGGTTGTCTGATGGATGCCATGGCCATGATTATCCTGACTGTCCCCATCATTTTTCCGGTCATTGTGCAGCTCGGTTTTGATCCAATCTGGTTTGGCGTGATCATTGTGATGACCGTCGAACTGGGGCTGATTCACCCGCCTGTAGGCATGAATGTCTTCGTCATCAAGAGCGTGGTGAAAGATGTCAGCTTCACCACAATTTTCAAGGGCGTGATTCCTTTTGTTGTGACAGATTTGATCCGCTTGGTGATCTTGATCTGCTTTCCCATCATTGCGTTGTGGCTGCCCTCCAAAATGGGGTGATGAGTTGCTTGCGGGCGTTAAATAATTTTGACCACCTGATCAATTGCACCGAATACGGTTTGACCATTTGGGTCAACAATTTCGATTCGAACACGGTCACCATTTTGAAGATAAGAATGCAATTTATCGTCTGCAACGCCATCGAGCATCTGCCTTACCCTGGCCTCCGTGATGCATGCATTGCCGGCCTCTGGCGCCGCATTACTGATGGTTCCTGCACCAATGATGCTGCCGGCGCACAAGGACCTCGTTTGCGCTAAGTGGGCAATGATTTGTCCAAAATGAAATACGGTTTCTTCACCTGCATTAGGGGAGCCGAACCACTGATCATTGATTGCAATTTGCACAGGCAAATGCAGCATGTTGTTGCGCCAAGCCTTACCCAATGCGGCAGGTGTGACCGCAATCGGTGCAAAACTCGTAGCCGGTTTGCTTTGGTAAAAGCCAAATCCACGTGACAACTCTGAGGGGATCAACGCTCTTAAAGACACGTCATTCAAGAGTACAACCAACGCGATGTGATTCAGTGCTTCCCCCGAACTCACACCCATGGGCACATCGGTGGTGATGACCGCGATTTCTGCTTCCAAATCGATACCATGCGATTCGCTCGCTGCGACTATGGGCTCTGTGGCAGAAAGCATGACATCGGAGCCACCTTGGTAAATCAGTGGTTCATCTTCATAACGTGGTGGGATAGGTTCTTTTCGCCATTGGTAAATCAGGCGCGCATGATTTCGATACACCGAGGCATCGGCCCATTGGAATGCTCTGGGCAGGGGGGCCATACATTGAGAAGCCATAAAAGGGCTGGCATCTTTCCAATTCGTGGCCTCCATTTGCTGTGCAAATGCTTCCAGCAAGGAGGCCTTGCTTTGCCATTCGTCTAGCAAGGTTTGCAAATTTTTTGCAATTGCCGATGCACTTATCCAAAGATTTCCGGACGGATTCACAAGCATTAAAGCGCCATCGCGGGTGCCATCGCGGCAAGTTGCCAAACGGAGTTGTGTGGATTGCATCATGAGCCAATCTATGGATAACAAGTGTTTATGTAATTTGACCGGTGCACCAGAAGTACGGATTCATGCGCAATGGCCAACATTGATGTGGAGCAAATGATAGGTTATTGCGCAACAGCTTGATGGCTGGAATTACCTTGAGCGCTTGGACATTAGACGGGCAGCATGGTTAAGTACTTTCTACTTGTGTGCCTTAGCAGAAAGGCGCACCCTGTGAGAGCAGGTCACAGAGCTGCTTGTATCATCCAAGTCACTGGCCATTTTGTCCAAGGGCTTTGTCCAGAGTCCCTTTCTTTCTCCATTACGTGAAAGCATGTATGCCCATCAGTCTTCATAATAACCCGCGACGTCATCTCTTGGTAGCGAGTGCTGCATTCATTGCTGCGCCTGCGTCTTGGGGGCAAAGCGCAGCTTGGCCCCATAAAACAATACGGATAGTGGCAGCGCAAGCGCCCGGCTCCTCCAACGATGCGACGGCCAGAGCCTACGCCGAGTTCTTTTCGCAAAAACTCAAAGTCCAGGTGGTGGTTGACAATCGACCCGGCGGTGTGGGCATGATTGCCGGTGAAGTTGTGGCCCGCTCGGCACCTGATGGCTACACTTTGCTGCTGACCTTGCAAAGTCAACCCGCTCAGGCACCGGCCTTGTTGAAAAAACCATCTATAGACCCCGATAAAGATTTGATACCGATAGCCTCTATCGGCGTCGGCCCCGTTGTGGCCGTGGTTCACAAGGATTTTCCTGTCAACACTTTGGCCGAGTTGATTGCCTATGCCAAGAAAAAACCCGTCAATGTCGGCAATTACGCCATCGGTTCCGGCTGGCAATTGATGCTCAGTCAATTGTCCAAGGACACGGGTGCGCAGTTCAATGTCGTCAACTACAAAGGCACTGGGGCCATGCTCATGGACTTGTATGGCGGCCAGATCGACATGGGCGCTGGCTCTTTGGCGGGTATGGGCGGTGGATTGCTCAAAGGCCAAGTTCGACCGATTGTGATCATCATTGGGCAGCGCAGTGCCAAACTGCCAGGCATTCCCACATGGGTAGAAGCAGGTTTCAAAGGGCCCGCATACGAAGACTTGGCTGAGACCAATATGCTTTTTGCGCCTGCAGGAACCCCTTCCACGGTCATCGACCAATTGGCAAAATTAGTGCAAGAGTCTGTGACAGAGTCGACCAAGGTGCGAGCCGTTCGCGAAACCTTGGCGGCTGACGATGTCCCTTTGGTGGGAAATGCATTGAATCAATTCATCGCCAGATCATGGCCCACCTACCGCCGTTTGACGAGGGATATGGGCATTCAAGCGGATTGAAATCAATGTTACTTTTCAAAATGAAGGGGTGCTCGATGACCTCTTGCGCGCTTGGATGGGGTCTGATCGCCAACGCTCTTTTCTTGTCTGATGCACTTGCGCAAGTTGCGCCTGCAAACATCTCAGCCGATTGGCCTCAAAAACCAGTGAGAATCATCGTGCCATTTGCACCAGGGGGCGGCACGGATTTGGTAGCCCGCATGACGGCGCAGAAATTAACTGAAAAATACGGCCAAGCCTTTGTGGTCGAAAACAAATCAGGTGCAGGCGGGACTGCGGGTACGGACCTGGTGGCCAAGTCTAAACCCGACGGTTATACCTTTGTGGTGGTCAGCGGCAGCCATACCATCAACCCGAGTTTGTACAAATCATTGCCTTACGATACCCAGCGCGACTTCATGCCTGTCACCAATTTGGTCAGTGGTCCCGCATTGTTTGTCGTGCATCCGTCTGTCCCGGCTAACAATGTCCGCGAATTCATGTCTTTGGTGCGCGCCAAGCCCGGTACATTTTCGTTCGCTTCTTCGGGCAATGGGTCACCGCCCCATATGGCCGGTGAAATGTTCAATGCGATGGCTGGGGTGGATATGGTGCATGTGCCCTACAAAGGCAATGGACCGGCTTACAACGATTTGATTGGTGGACAGGTGCCGGTGATGTTTCCCAATATCACCACGGCGCTGCAATATGTCCGATCAGGTAAGTTGCGCGCTTTGGCCGTCACCAGCCGAGAGCGAACTCGCTTGGCTCCTGAAATTCCAACAATGTCAGAGTCTGGCTTGCCAGGGTTTGAGTTGAATTCTTGGTTTGGTCTGCTGGCGCCTGCAGGAACTCCACAAGCCATTGTCAATCGTTTGCAGAACGACATTGCCAAGTTTTATCAGCAGCCTGAGTTGCGTGACAAACTCATGGCACAAGGTGTCGAGCCGTTGGTCAATACGCCTGCTGAGTTTGGTCAACAGATTCAATACGAAATAGCTTACTGGGCAAAGATGTTCAAAACAATCAAACTCAAGCCCGAATAAGCGCAACGATGTGACTTCAGTGCCAACCAAGCCATTGCCGCAAGCCACGACCCATGACCAAGGCCAGGTCTTCGCCTTGGAGCCAGTCCAATTCTTGGGTGAAGAGCTCAACGCCTTGCTGGTAAGTGCAGGGTAACCTTGACAAGTCGGTCCCCCAAAACATACGCTGCGGGCCAAAAGCATCAAATGCTTGGCGGATATACCTGTGCATTGAGGCATACGGCCAGGCTTCGTCTGTATAGCAAGGCAGAGCGCTGGCCTTGACCGCCACGTTGGGTCGTTTGGCCAGTGCCAGAAGTTTGTCAAACTCTGCAAATGCTGCTTCATCTCGAGTGCCAGGCAACAGGCCAAGGTGGTCAATGACCAGTTTCAAGTCTGGATGTTTGTGTGCAATATCGTCTGCAATATGCATAATTTTATAGGGGCAGGTCATCATAATCGGAACCCCCGCACGCTCTGCAAGTGGCCACAGCCAATCGGCTTTTCCTTCTGTTAACAGGGGCTGAAGGGAGGGGCGATGGAACGTGAACCGAAGGCCCAATTGACCGGGTTCTTTGCGCCAGTCTTCAATCATTTCGCGTGATTTTGGCGACTCGGGATCCAAGCGGCCCATGACTGCAAACCGTTGCGGGTAGGTTTGCGCTGCAGCCAAACAGACGTCGTTGCGTTCGCCTTCCCAAGAGGGCGGCACGAGAATGGCACGGTCCACACCCGCAGCATCCATTTCACTTAACAAACTCTCTGCTGTTATCGGCTCAGGTCGGTGGGGTGCATGACGTTCGGGCCACGGTCTCTCAGGCGTACTGGCCGCCCAGATGTGCACTTGTGCATCTGTGATTTCAAGCTTCATAAATGGGTTCTTGTACTTTGGAGATCAGTGCGGTTTCAGGTAACGCTGTATCCAAGCGTTGTAGTGTGATTCGCGTGTCACATCGGCGATGACATTGTCTGGAACGCTGCGAGTAGGCATGGCTAAAGGCGCAGATTCGGCGCGCATTTTGCGCATGGTTTCGTACACTGCCGTCACCGATGCCGTGAAAGTGGCATGACCTTCAAGGGCGATTTTCACCGACAAATCAGACAAACGCTGTGGATCTTTCATCACGGCAGGCGTTCCCCCCAAAATAATGGGCAGTGAAGTTTGCTTGCGCATAGCCTCCAATTGCTGCCAGGTTTGAATGCCCACTAAAAACAGACCATCAACCGGTGCCTTCGCGTACTGTTGAATGCGCTCCACTGCGGCCTCGGTGGGTAAGGTGCTGAAGGCGGTGCTGCGACCAAAAATGCACAGGCCAGGGTCTTGTCTGGCGTCCAGTGCGGCTTGAAATTTGCCCAAAGTTTCTTCAATACTGATCAAGCCTTTCGGCGGCTTGTCAAAGGCTATCGGCAGCTCAGTGTCTTCTATGGTCAGTCCGGCCACACCCGCGTTTTCTAACTCTTCGACGGTTCGGCGCACATTGAGCGCATTGCCAAAACCGTGATCGGCGTCGACCAGAACGGGAATGTCGCTGGCCCTGCAAATTCGGCGCGCTTGTTCGGCCAATTCCGTCAGTGTCAACACCACCAGATCGGGAGCGCCAAGGACTGTGAAAGAAGCGATGGAGCCTGCAAACATGGCCATTTCATAGCCCACATCTTTGGCAATGCGGGCAGAAATAGGATCAAAAACAGATGCAGGGAAAATGCATTGATCGCCTTGCAAAATAGCGTGTAAAGTGGCACGTGATTCGGCGCGTTTTGGGGTGCTGTTCATCTTGGCAGTGATCAGGCGGGGTCAAATGGAAATTGGGCAAGCAGCACTTGGTATTCGGGCTCATTGTCAATTTCCATGGTCGCTAAAAAGCGAACGACAGCGTTGTAGAAAGAAATGATCAAGACCAGATCGGTCAGTGATTCCGGATCAAGTTGTGACTTGAGTGCTGCAAAGGTGGCAGCTGACGCGGCAAGATTTTGCGTCATCTCCCGTGCTGCGCGCAAGACATCGCGTGTCAATGCATCCAGGTGGGTTGTCTTGCCGGCGGTTTCGGCTGCAATCGCACGGACGTCTTCATCACTGACGCCAAAGTCCCGGCTGATTTTGATGTGGTGCGTGTATTCATAAACGGAACGTGTGATGAAGCCAATTTGTAAGATGGCCATTTCACGAAGGCGGGGATTGAGGGGGCTGTCAAAACGGATGTATGTCCCCATGGTGTGAAAAGCGGTAGCCCCCTTAGGGCTGTGGCTCATCAATCGCAGCAGGTTGATATTGCGTTTCAAGAGGTGTTGATGCTCGGGTGCCAAATCGGTGACGTTGAGATAAGGAAGTCTTGCCATGTCATACCTTGGTTAATTCGAATTGTGAAAAAATCCGCATCGGTCTATCATCTTGCAAGCAAGACATACAAGTCAAGGCCATCGTGGTTCTTGCATGTACATCCGGAGACTTTAAGAATGCGTCGACAATTTATTTGGCTGACTTTGGCTTGTATCGCCACCACAGCGACGGGTGTGTATGCGCAAGATTTTCCGAACAAAACCTTGCGGATCATCAATCCCTTTCCCGGCGGACCAACGGACAGCTTTGCACGCTTGATTGCGTCCAAACTGCAAGCGGGGCTGAAGCAATCCGTGATTGTCGATGCCAAAGCCGGTGCCGGCGGCACCATTGGCGTGAATGCGGCTGCCAAATCATTACCGGACGGGTACACCTTGTTGATCACATCGGCTTCGACGCAAGTTGTCCAGCCTGTTGTGCGCAAGACAATGCCCTATGACGCAGAAAAAGATTTCATTCCGATCATGTCCACGGGAGGCTCGGCTTCTGTGGTGGTTGTCCACCCTTCATTGCCGGTCAAGAACTTGCGTGAATTCATAGACTATGCCCGCACCCATCCCGAAGAGGTGACCTATGGTTCTTCTGGCAATGGAACGGCCCTGCACTTGGCCGGTGAGGTTTTTGCCAGCATAGCGGGCGTCAAATTGCAGCATGTTCCTTACAAAACTGCTGCACAGTCGATGACTGATTTGTTGGGAGGGCAAGTGAAAGCGATGTTTGATTCGCCCAATAATTCTTCACCTCAAATTAAAAATGGCAAAGTCAAAGGTTTGGCCATCATGGGGCCCGAACGTATTTCCGTGTTGCCGGATGTGCCGACAACGGCCGAGTTGGGTATGCCCACCATGCGGTTCACAAACTGGTTGGGTGTTTACGCCCCTGCCGGAACACCGCCTGACATCATTGACAGGATGATTAAGATTTTGCGGCCCGCCATGAATGATGCGGACATGAAAGAGTATTTTGAGCGCAGCGGTATGCCGCCCGCACCTTTGTTTGGCCAAGAGATGGCGCAAGCGACAAGGATTCAACGCAGTGAGTTGGCCGAGGTGATCAAACGGGCCGGCATACCCTTGCTTGATTGAACCCGCAGTTCAGTCCCTGAAACTGGGGTCCATGCGATCGAGCATTCTGAGCAGCCCGGGCCACTCCATCACGCCATAGGGACGGCGTGTTTGGGGCTGGTAGTTCATGAAGGTCTCGTCCAGCACTTGTTGACTCACTTGTTGTATGGGGCTGTTGCAGGCCATGGCCGCCAGTTGCGCCCGGCAAGACAACTCCATGCGGTGCATCCAGTTAAAAGCTTCGCCAACCGTTCGGCCGCAGGTCAGTAGGCCATGATTACGCAAGACCATGGCGTCGGTGTTGCCTAAATCGTGAACCAAAATTGTTTGCTCAGTCATGTCGAGTACCACCCCCATGTAGTCGTGGTAGCTCACATTGAGAAAGCGCATGGCTGTTTGGTTGATCGGCAACATACCGCAGGCCAATGACGAGACGGCCAACCCTGCTGCTGTATGGGTGTGAATAACGCAGTTCACCTCGGGCCGAGCTTTGTGCACGGCGCTGTGCAGAATAAATCCAGGTTTGTTAAGACCATAATTCAACTCACCAAAGTCGGGCTTGTAAAGGACCTCACCATCGTGGTCAATTTTGACCAAGCAAGAGGCGGTCATCTCTTCGTACATCATGCCGTAAGGGTTCGTCAAAAAGGCATGCTCTTGACCGGGTACGCGCAGTGTGATGTGGTTGGCCATCATGTCCGACATGCCATAGTGGGCTGTGAGTCGGTAGCAAGCTGCCAAATCAACACGGGCCTGCCACTCTTGCGGTGTGACTTCAGTTTTCAGGCTGGGTAATTGCAAACGACCCGAATGGCTCATGGTGATTCCTCTTTAGGATGGCTGCCACTCATTGAGCAAGGGTTGCCCAGAGAGGTAGTTGTTTAAATTGTGCATGAAAAGCAGAGCCACCTTTTCAGCATAACCCGTGAAATGGCCCGCGGTATGGGGACTGATCATGACATGCGGCATGCGCCACAGCGGGGAGTCACTCTCAAGAGGCTCTGTAGCAAAAACATCCAGAAAGGCACCCCCTAAGTGTGAATGCAAAGCTTCAACCAAATCGTTTTGATTCACCACTTGCCCACGTGCAACATTGATCAGGAATGATCCTTGGGGAAGTTGAGACAAGAAAGCCCCATTGATTAAGCCATGCGTTTGAGAAGTCAGTGGACAAGCGAGCACAACGTATTGTGTTTGAGGGATAGCTTGCCCCATAGATTCATAGTCGATAACTTGATTGAAGCCTTCTGTGGTCCTGTGTTTTGCCTCATCACGTGTGACGCCCACGACATGCATGTCCATGGCTGAAAGGATGCGCGCAATTTTTTGTCCTATAGGCCCCATGCCAATGACCATGGCTGTTTGGCCTGCGAGGTCGTGCAAAGCCGGATGAGACATCATGGGTGCCCATCGAATTTCTTTTTGTGCTTGCCAAACTGCGGGGAACTTTCTCCCCAAAGCGATGAGAGCCCCTACCGCTGTATGTGCGACAGGATTGGCATTGATACCCGAAGAGGTCGTGATTCTCACCCCACGCGCATGAAGCTCCGCAAAAATAGGCCGGTCTGTGCCTGATGCATGGTTGTGTACCCATTGCAAACGCATCGCTCTGCGCAGGGCGACATAGTAGTTCGCCAGATCAGGCAGTATGTTGGTTTTACTGGAGGCGCCGGTCACATCGCGCGAGATGAATGCCATGTCAATCAGGGCGTGTGCATCGGCGGGGTCACTTGGCAATATCCAATTGATTTCAGCAGGTGATGACGCTGTTGACGCGACCTTGGCGAAGCGTTCACGGTAGCGGCTCAGCGCATCAGCCGAGACCAGTAAATGCAATGGTCTCACTCGGGTTTGGCGCCAGAGGACTTGACAATCGGCGCCCAAGTCTCAAATTCACTGCGCGTGAACTGGGTAAATTCCTGAACCGACATGGGGATGGGTTCCGCCCCTTGCGCAACCAGCCGGGCTTTAATTTGGGGATCGTCCAAAATACTGATGACCTCTTGGTTCATTTTTTGAACAATGGCCATGGAAGTCTGTTTGGGCGCGAACATGCCAAACCAGGAGCCGGTCGCCATGTCCACACCCAATTCGCGTAAGGTGGCGACATCGGGCAAACCACGTGAACGAATTTTGGTTGAAATGGCCAAAGGCTTGAGTTGCCCGGCTTTGATCAATTGCATGACCGACGGCACGGTGGCGAACATGTACTGCAGCCGTCCCGCCACCAAATCGCGCGTGGCCTCAGCACCTTTGTAGGGAATGTGTGTGGCATTGATGTTGGTGCGCAGACTGTACAAATAACCCGTCATGTGAGCGGCCGTGCCGATGCCCGTCGAGCCGTAGTTGATTTTTCCTGCATTGGCTTTGGCGTAGGCCATGAATTCCGCCATGGTGTTGATGCCCATGGTGGTTGGAACCACCAAAACAGTGGGCACCTCTGCGATCAAAGCAATAGGTTGTAATTCGGTTTGGGGGTTGACGTTCAAGCTTTTGAACAAGGTGGGGTTGATGGCAATCGGTCCGAATGAATTGACCAAGATGGTGTAGCCGTCAGGTGCTGCGCGTCCAACGACCTCTGTCCCCAAATTGCCGGCGGCGCCGGCTTTATTTTCGACCACTACCGGCACTTTCCAACGCTGTGTCAATTGGTTGGCCACTTCGCGGGCCAAAATGTCCGTGGTTCCACCGGCAGTGAATGACACGACAAATTTGATGGGCTTGTCTGGATAGGTTTGTGCCAAGCTGATGCCAGTCATCGTACCGTTGACAAGCAAAATGAACAGGCTCCATCGGGCATGTTGCCAAAAGGATCTTGAGGGGCTTTGCGTATGACAAAATTTCATGCTGAGATTACCTGCGGTTAAGAGGGCGCTTGAACGCCTTGTATTCTGGAGGCAATTGAATTTGAATTGAAGTGGTGTTAGCCCCAGTGTCTTTGCAATATTTCACGGATTCAATGGACCCAATGGACCCAATGATCGAAATTAGGAGAGCATGAATGAAGGTGGTTATTCTTGACGATTACCAAGACTGCGTCCGCACTCTCAAGTGTTTTGATAAATTAAGCCAACATCAAGTTACGCTGTATCACGACAATGTGAAAGAACTTCACGACTTGGTGCTTCGCCTTCAAGATGCTGAGGCTGTGGTGCTGACCCGTGAGCGCACACGCATTACGCCAGAGTTATTGGATTTGTTGCCCAACTTGAAATTGGTCGCACAAACGGGAAAAGTAGCCTCGCACGTCGATGTGGCCGCTTGCCATGCACGCGGGGTGACCGTCACCGACGGCCGAGGAACGGGGACGGCTACTGCTGAACTCAATCTGCTGCTGATCCTCGCCAGTTTGCGGCATCTGGTACCCGAGGTGCAGCGTTTGCAGCAAGGTCTATGGCAAGGCAGTTTAGGTCGTCAGCTTTCTGGCAAAAAAGTGGGCGTTTTGGGATTCGGCCGTGTTGGCGAGGGCGTTTGTCATTTGCTCAAGGCTTTTGGTGCGCATCCTCTCGTTTGGGGGCGAGAGAGCTCCTTGGTTAAAGCAAAAGCACAGGGGTACAACACAGCACTGTCGCGTACAGTATTTTTTCAAGAATGTGATGTGGTGACCTTGCAGTTGCGCTTGACACCCGAGACGAAGCATTTTGTCTCGGCCGCTGATTTGGCAATGATGAAAGAAGATGCAGTTCTGGTGAACGTAAGCCGTGCGGAATTGATCGAGCCTGGCGCTTTGGTCGCCGCTTTGAAGTCGGGGCGTCCTGGGTTTGCCGCTGTCGATGTCTATGACAACGAACCGGTTCTGGGGGCGCAAGACCCTTTGTTAAGTTTGTCTAATTGCTTGTGTTCACCCCATTTGGGATTTGTCGAACGCGATAACTACGAGACTTATTTCGGCATGGCTTTTGACAACATCAATGCCTTTGCTGCAGGACTGCCTCAAAACGTGGTGATTCCTTAAATTAAACCCCACCTTGCGGATGCGTCGGGTCGATCCACAGTACGGTTTCCGGTTTTTCAACCGGCTCGATGTCGAGGTTTACAGCGACTGCTTGACCATCACTGCGGCACAAAACACATTCCAAGGTTTCGTCGGCGCTGGCGTTGATTTCTTGGTGCGGCACATAGGGTGGTACGTAAATAAAGTCCCCGGGTCCGGCTTCGGCGGTGAATTCCAGAGCATCGCCCCAGCGCATGCGGGCACGGCCCTTGATGACGTAAATCACACTTTCTAAGGGGCCGTGGTGATGGGCGCCTGTTTTGGCATTGGGGTGGATGTGCACGGTGCCGGCCCATAATTTTTCAGCCCCTACGCGCGCAAAGTTTATGGCGGCTTTTCGATCCATACCGGGGGTTGAAGGGACATTGCCATCGAGTTGGTCGCCAGGAACGACCCTGACACCATCGTGTTTCCAGTCGGTGTGCGTGTGCGGCGTGTTGTGGTCATGGGGCATAGTGGCTTTCAAATCACTTTGAGATGGAATGACTTTAGCATCACTGAAGAGACAGCAGGTGCAATACGGCATGCGAAACGTGCTCGCCTTCATGCAAACCCTGCGCTCGAGCGATGGCATTGACTGCACTGATCACGCCATGGTGCCAACCATCTTCGGCGTCCCCGATGCGTGCGCTGGTGTGGGCGTAGGTCACGGCCGATACGCCAACGGCTTGAAGCAAGCCCAAAGCAACTCGCCCCGCATCGTCTTTGCCGCCTCCAGCGTCATTGAACATAACCGCAAAAGGTTTGTTATCTAAGGCCAAGACGAACTGCGCAGCAGAGTTGCCCCCGTGTGATCCGGTCACCACCACGGTACCCGCCTGCACAGGGGTAATCAAGGCGATAGAGTCCAGTAAATCCGGGGTGGTCTTCATGGAGGGTAAGAATACTGTATTGCAAGAGGCTTGTCGTTAGAATCAACCCGCGCATGTCCGAAGATAACCAACTATTCATCCCCGAGTCCTTCATGGCTTTGTTCATGCAGCCTGGGCGCTACAAGCCTAGCGCTTCACGTGCCGAGGTCTATGCCCGTTATGAGCTCTGTGAAGATATGGCCAATATGTTGACGGAAACCGCGCAAAACATGCAATTTTCATTGGGCATTACGGAGCAAGATGTACTGCTGCAGTGCCTGCGTGGTTTGCAAGTGGAGGAGTCGGTCGTGACCTTGCCTGAATCCTATTGGGTCGTTAGCCGTTTGGCCGAGTTGCTCAATTGGCCTATTCCAGAAAGAGCCTCAGATTAAATGTGCAAGAATTGTTCAGTTTTAAATGCCCCTTATTTCCAGTTTTAATAGTCGAGTACCTTGCATGTGCACCAAATTATTTCTAAATCTCTTTTCTTTGAATACCCTGCGTCTGTTGGGGCTTGCAGCCAGCGCTGTGCTGACCACGGTTTCTTTTGCGCAAGAGATTTACCCCAGTAAAACCATACGATTTGTGGTTCCTTACCCCCCAGGCGGACCTACCGATTTGATGGCCAGACTGTTGCAAGGCGAATTGCAGACTCGTCTGGGCGTGACAGTGGTCATCGATAACAAAGGTGGAGCAGGCGGCAATCTGGGCAGCAACGAAGTGGCCAAAATCACGCCAGCGGATGGGTATACCTTGTTGTTGGCCGCCAGTGGTCCGATGGCTGTGAATCCCACTTTGTACCGCAGTATGCCGTTTAATCCGATGACCGATCTGGCACCGGTGATCCAAATATCATCTTTCCCCTTGGTACTGGAAGTCAATCCCAAAGTGCCGGTCAAGTCGGTCAAGGAATTGGTGGCCTTGGGCAAAACACCCAAAGTCGACCTCAGTTTTGCCTCTGCGGGCAATGGCACGCCTCAGCATTTGGCCGGAGAATTGTTCAACACCCAAATGGGTACCCACATGGCGCACATTCCCTATCGCGGTGCCGGCCCTGCGCTCAACGACTTGCTGGGCGGTCAGGTGGGTGTGATGTTTGACATTTTGGGCAGTTCCTTGCAGTACATTCAGGCTGGCAAATTGATTCCCTTGGCGGTCACCTCGGCCAAACGCAGTCCTCTGTTGCCTGATGTGCCGACCATGTCCGAAGCCGGTGTGGCGGGTTATGAGTTCACCGGTTGGCACGGGATTGCCGTGCGTGCCGGCACGCCGCCCCCTGTCATCGATAAGCTCAACAGCACTTTGAACGCTATTTTCAAAGAGCCGGAATTTCGAAAAAAATGGGAAGCACTGGGCACCCCCGTGGTGGCCGGTTCGGCGGCCGCTTTTGGTGAGCTGATCAAAAAAGAAACAGTGCGATTGGGCAAAGTCGTCAAAGACTCTGGCGCCACTGTCGATTAACAACACAGATCCAATACGCTGCACCTTGGCGCATCATGTTTCGCTCGGGGTTGGCGTTTGGTGATGCAGTGACACTTCGCGGCCACTGGCTGAAGACGCCATGACGGCTTCACAGACTTCGAGTGTGGCCAGACCCCATCGTCCATCGTGCAGCGCGGGGCGCTTGCCCGAGATCGCATCGTGAAACTCAATCAGAACGCCATCGCGGGGGTTTTGGTCGTTGGGTAAAAGCACATCTTCAGTGCCTTTCGCTGTCTCAATGCGTAAGCCTGTGGGCGTTTGCCGGATGTCCCCTTTTTCGCAATGCACCACCGTGAGACCAAAGAAGGGCTGAAAGGGCGCGCAGGCGGGAATGGCTTTGGCTGCCCGCTTTTGTTTGGCTTTCAATTCTGACTGAGGGTCTACCGGGCTTTGGGGCTTGCGAGCCCATGAACGCAGCGCGGGTGTTTGTTCAAACCCCCATTCCGAAATCGGAAACCCCAAGTCCATGCTGGACAGTCCACCATAACCGCTGTAAACCGCAGTGGCCGCAGCGCCGTTGGTGAAGTCCAGCATCACGGTGTGCGCCCCCGTAGCGGACCGGTCCGGATCCCAGTCGAAGGTGCGAGCCTTGACGGTACTCACCAGCCCGCCGCAGAGCAAACGCAAAATATCAAACTGATGGGCACCTTGTCGGAAAGTCACGCCGCCGCCCATGCGGTGGTTCAACTCATCAGGCCGCCGTGGTCTGTACATCCAGTCCGTGAAACACCAGGTATTGACCATGCGCACAGCACCCAGACGGCCGCTTTCAATCCAACTGTGCATGGCGCGAATCGGCGCATCAAAACTGTGGGAGTGACCCACCACTAACACGACACGGGCAGCATCGGTTGCTGCGACCATGGCCTGTGCATCGGACAAGTTGATGGCCATGGGTTTTTCGACCAGCACATGTTTGCCGTGTTTGGCGCATTCGATGACTTGTTGGGTGTGCAGTTCAGTAGGCGTGGCCAAATAAACAGCATCCAGATCCGGCTGCAAGAGCAAGGCGGTCAGGCTTTCAAAGACCGGCACGGCGCATTGAAGTTTTGCGATGTCTCTCAGACCGGCATCCGGTTCGACCACTGCGACAAGTTGGAACCCTGTGTGTTTGTGCAGCGCGGGCAGGAAGGCTTGTCCTGCGGCACCAAACCCAGCCAAACCAATGCGAAGTGGTGCGTGCATGAATGCTTATTTCGCTTTTTTGGTGACTGTTTCTTCGTACATTTTGATCCACTTGTTTTGCATGTCCAAAGCCGTGGCAGGGTCGATGTATTTGAGCTGTGTCTGGGTGAAAGGGTTTTCTATCTTTTTACTGGTAGGGATAAAAGGGACTTCGGCCAGCAATTTTTGGCCATCACTCAGCATGAATTCATAAAAAAGCAGGGCTGCGTTGGGATTGGGCGATTTTTTCAACATCGCAATGGTGCTGGGTTGTGCAATCAGTGGCTGCAATGCCAGGCCTTCTACAGGCGCACCTTTGGCTTTGATTTGTTCAGGGTTCCAGCTGTAGACCGTCAAGGCCAGCGGGACTTCGCCAGAAGACACCAGCATGGTCAGCAGTGAGTGGCCTTTGCGCACCGACATGCCGTTGCTGGCCACGATGTTGTTGAAAAGCGCCAAGCCTTTGTCTTCACCCATTTGGCTCATGAGCGAGCCAAACCAGGCGTGGTTGTTGGCCTCTATGCCTAGTTGCCCTTTCCATTTGGGGTTGAGCAAGTCGTTGTAGGTTTTGGGCAGATCTTCTTTTTTGATCTTGTTGGTGTTGTAAGCGGCCGTCCATACGTCTACCGTGATACCGACCCATTCCTTGTGCGCGGGCACGGCTTGAGGGATCAGGTCTTGGTGGTAATTCGAGCGGACTTCTTGCAGCAGTTTTTCGCGTGAGGCGGCTTCGTTTTCAGGCGCATTATTTTGCACAATGTCGACTTCAAATTTATTGCCTTTGGCTTCTGTGGTGATGCGCTGGAGCACAGCTTCAGATCCGGCTCGCCAGGCTTTTGTTTTGATGCCGTATTTCTTGGTGAAGGCCGCCATCATTTCCGTCAAGGCCGGATACACGTGGTAAACAGTCAAGACGCCTTCTTTTTTGGCGGCTTCAATCAAGCGGGCCTGACGGTCTGGTCCCGTGTAGACCGCCAATTCGGCAACTGTTGGATTAGCGCTTAAGCTGATTTTGACGGGGTCAGCTGCGTTGGCAGAAAAACTACAAATCGCAGTTGCTGACACGATTGTGCTTGTTAAAAATTGGAAGAAAGAAAGACGTCGAACTGCAAATTGTCTGGGGAGTGCGTTGTGCATGCTGCGCGCCTTGTGAGTTTCAGGAAGTCCGGCCCAAAGCCCTGTAGGCTTTACGCTTAAGGTACTCAAAGTTAATGGTGTACTGCTCTGCTCGGGTGATGTTGAAATGCAATGTGTTGATGTCTTCTTTGGAAAACTTTTCACCGATGCCCCCTGCGGCTTGGGCGGCCAATTGAATTTGACATGCATTTTCCAGCATGATCGCCAAAATGGTGGACTCTTCGATGGTGGCACCCACGACCGCCACACCGTGGTTGCGCATCAACACGGCTTTGTGTGACCCCAGTGCTTTGGCTACGCCTGCGCCCATGAATTGCGAGCGAATCAGATTGATCGTGTCGCGGTAGTAGGGCAGCCCATCGGCAAAGGCCACAGCCGGTTGGCTGATAGGGTGAAGTTCTTGCCCCGTGGCCGACAGCGCTACTGCATGGGTGGGGTGGGTGTGGATCACGCTGTTGACATCGGGTCTGACTTTGAAAATTTCAGAGTGGATAAACACCTCGCTGTGTCTGCGTCCACCACCGCCCACTTTTTCGCCTTCCATATTGCAAATCACAATGTTGTCCATCGTGATTTCGTCAAAACCAAAGCTGTGTGGTTTCATGAAAAAGTGGGTAGGGTCTCCCGGCACGCGAATCGAAATGTGGCCCCGCGTCAGGTCGCCCTGATCTTCGGCGTCCAGTATCAAACCTGAATCGATGAGTTTTTGTTTGGCAATTTCCGCATCCATGGAGAACTCTCTTGGGTTATTCAAAAATCTTAACTAAATCGTCAGCAATAGGCGAGTACTTGGCATGTGTGCGCAGCATGAAGCTGGCAAATCCATCGCTATTGTGGTGTTTTTTCTTTTCGTTGGGCAGATCAATGCACTGGTTACGGGCCGGGTCCCGAACGATGCCTAAAGGATCGAGCCCACTTTCCACTTTTTTCATTTCGCGCCTTAAGGTGCGGCGGTACATGGCAATGCCTTTGTCTGTCGAGCCCAGGTTCTCTCGGCTGCGGTCTGCAATGGCACCTTGGGTGACCCATGCCATCATGTCCTGTCCATCGACGTTGTCGACAATGAACTCACCTTGTGCGTCCAAATAAGGCACCTCGTAGATATGCACTTTTTCAAGAAGGTGTGGCGCAACGGATTTGTTTTTCGGTGGCACATAGGCGTTGTACCAAAGATGCATGGTGTGCTCATCGTCCACCGGCACGCGGATTTGAAAAGAATAGTAACGTGATTTTTCATCGCCGTTGCCCACTGCGAGCATGTTGGGAAATACGATGGGGTGACCAATTTTCCAATCGTCGTCGTCTTCGGAGTGACCGGCAAGCAGGCGGTGTTTGGTGATACCGTACTCGAACTCTTTGAAGTCAATTTTCTCGTGGTGAGCACTGATGGCGACTTTGACGCCTTCTTGTTCTTTCAGAAATTCGTAGTGGTGACCGTGCAGCCACTCGGTGTGCACCGGGTCCAGCGAGTTTTCCATCACTTGCAGCCAGTTCACCGGCAAAATGGCGCGGCCCATCATGCGGATGGTGCCTTCGGCCACAAAGCCGTCAAAGCGAGGCAGCAGGGGTTGTGGTTGGGGCCCCATGTAAGCGAACAGCATGCCACCGAGTTCTTCAACTGGATAGGCATCGGTTGAAACGGTGTCCCGAAAGGCCGG
>CANBWK010000036.1 GCA_947373105.1 Comamonadaceae bacterium
GTTTCGGGGTTGGTCGCATTGAGCATGAACATGGCCGCAGCATTGCCCGGACGGAAACTCTTTTGCCCCATCTTGCGCAGCAAGTTACGCATGTTCATCGACACGTCGCCAAAGTCGATCTTCACCGGGCAAGGCGACAGGCATTTGTGACACACCGTGCAATGGTCGGCCACGTCTTCAAACTCTTGCCAATGCTTGATCGAGACGCCTCGGCGAGTTTGCTCTTCGTACAAAAAGGCTTCCACCAGCAAAGACGTGGCCAAAATTTTGTTGCGCGGGCTGTACAGCAAGTTAGCGCGCGGCACATGCGTGGCGCACACCGGTTTGCATTTGCCGCAGCGCAGACAATCTTTGATACTGGCAGCAATGTCGCCAATGTCCGACTGCTGCATGATCAGCGACTCATGGCCCATCAAACCGAAGCTTGGGGTGTAGGCATTGGTCAAATCGGCTTGGATCTCTGCACCTTCAGGGCCGGTGACGCGGCGCATCAATTTGCCTTTGTTGAAGCGCCCTTCGGGGTCAATGCGCTGCTTGTAGTCGGCAAATGGCTGCAACTCGGCGTCGCTCAAAAACTCCAACTTGGTGATGCCGATGCCGTGCTCGCCTGAGATCACGCCGTCCAGGCTGCGGGCCAGCGCCATGATGCGTGTCACCGCTTCGTGTGCGGTTTGCAGCATGTCGTAGTCGTCGCTGTTGACGGGGATGTTGGTGTGCACATTGCCGTCACCAGCGTGCATGTGCAACGCCACCCAGACGCGCCCTTTGAGCACGCGCTTGTGAATGGCGGTGCATTCGGTCAGGATGGGCTCAAAGGCAGCGCCAGAAAAAATAGCGCACAAAGGCTCGCGAATCTGGGTTTTCCAACTGGCGCGCAGGCTATGGTCTTGCAACTGCACAAACAAACCGTCGATGTCGTTCAACCAGCCCTGCCAGAGCGCACGCGTTTCGCGCACCGCCGTCAAGGCTTGTGCCACGCGCTCTTCGAGCAACTCGGCGGCGGGTATGTCGTTGGCGTCCTCTTGCTTGCCGAGGGGCAATTGACCACGGGACAAGAAATTTTCAAGCTCATCGCACAATTTCAATTTATTGCGCAAACTTAAATCGATGTTGATGTACTCGATGCCATCGGTGTACTCGGCCATGCGCGGCAATGGAATCACCACGTCTTCGTTGACCTTGAAGGCGTTGGTGTGGCGCGAAATGGCGGCGGTCTTTTTGCGATCGGCCCAAAATTTCTTTCGAGCTTCAGGACTGATGGCCACAAAGCCTTCGCCACTGCGGGAGTTGGCCAAGCGCACAACTTCGGAGGTGACGCGTGCTACATCATCGGGGTTGTCTCCCGTGATGTCGGCGAGCAAAAGCATTTTGGGAAACTGCCCGCGTTTGGACTTGGTGGTGTAGCCCACCGCACGCATGTAGCGTTCGTCCAGGTGCTCCAGACCGGCCAACAAAACACCCGATCGCTTTTGCTCAGCGAACATGAAGTCCTTGATCTCCACGATGCTGGGTACCGCGTCTTTGGCGTTGCCAAAAAATTCCATGCACACGGTTCGGGTGTGCTCAGGCATCCGGTGCAATACCCATAGGGCGCTGGTGATCAGGCCGTCGCAACCCTCTTTTTGTATGCCCGGCAAACCGGCCAAAAATTTATCGGTGACGTCTTTGCCCAAACCTTCTTTGCGGAAGGTGCGGCCCGGAATGTCAAGGCGCTCTTGGCGCACCGGAGTTTTGCCATCGGCCTCGAAATATTCAAGTTCAAAGCTGACCATCTCCACGTCATGGATCTTGCCCAGGTTGTGATTCAGGCGGGTCACTTGCAGCCACTGCGCATCAGGGGTGACCATGCGCCAGCTGGCCAAATTGTCGAGCGCGGTGCCCCAAAGCACAGCTTTTTTACCACCGGCATTCATGGCGATGTTGCCGCCTATGCAACTGGCTTCGGCCGAGGTGGGGTCGCAAGCAAACACAAATCCAGCGTGTTCGGCGGCGTCGGTGGCGCGTTGGGTCACCACACCCGCTTCAGTCCAAATCGTCGGCACGGGGTGGTCTACACCCGGCAAGTGCATGGTTTTGACCTCGCTCATGCCTTCGAGTTTTTCGGTGTTGATCACCACACTCTTCCACGTCAGGGGAATCGCGCCGCCGGTGTAACCCGTGCCGCCGCCACGCGGAATGATGGTCAACTCCAGTTCGATACAGCCTTTGACCAAACGGGCCATTTCGGCTTCGCTGTCGGGCGTGAGCACCACAAACGGGTATTCGACGCGCCAATCGGTCGCATCGGTCACATGGCTGACGCGCGACAACGCATCAAACTTGATATTGTCTTTGGCTGTCAGCCGCCCCAATACCTTTTGTGTCTGACGCCGCAAAATGACCATGGCGGCTATGGCACGGTCAAAATCTTGCAGCGCAGATTGAGCCGAAGCCAATAACTCACCCACCAAGTCGTCGCGTGAAACGTCTGTTTCAGGCGTGCGTCGTTTTTGGACTTCTCCCAAACGGTGCTTCAAGGCATCGACCAGCATTTGGCGACGGCCAGGGTTGTCCAGCAGGTCGTCTTGCAGATAGGGATTGCGCTGCACCACCCAAATATCACCCAGCACTTCATAGAGCATGCGGGCCGATCGGCCCGTGCGCCGTTCTTGCCTGAGCTGATTGAGCAACTCCCAGGCACGCGTACCCAGCAAACGGATCACGATTTCCCGGTCTGAGAAACTGGTGTAGTTATAGGGAATCTCGCGCAATCGGGGCGCAGACTCGTCGGCTTGCATCAGGTGTTGGAGCGTAGTGGGTGCGTTCATTGTGTCAAACAGGTCGCAGGCTAAACTTGACACACTTGGGGTGTGCCATAGGCCGAAGACGGAATTTTATCGCAGTGCAACATAACCCTTTCGTCTAAAGGCACGTCCTTACAAGGGTTGAAACAGCCCGTCCTTTGATAAAGCGCAACTATGGAAACCACGGATTGTCATTGATCTTTCATTGATTTTTAATGAAAATGACATACAAAGCCGCTAGGCTCACAACACTTCAAACCATAGGATGACACCATGACATTAAAACTGACTCTGGCCGCAGTCGCTCTGGCAGCTTGCAGCCTTTCGGCTCAAGCCCAGACCGAGATCCAATGGTGGCACTCCATGGGTGGCGCCCTGGGAGAATGGGTCAATGACCTCGCCAAAGACTTCAATGCGAGTCAAAAAGACTACAAAATCGTACCCACATTCAAAGGCGGGTACGACGAGTCCATGACCGCTGCCATTGCCGCCTACCGCGCAGGCAACGCCCCGCACATCCTTCAGGTGTTCGAAGTGGGCACCGCCACCATGATGGCCAGCAAAGGCGCGATCGTTCCTGTCGGCAAAGTCATGCAAGATGCCGGATTGAAATTTGACCAAAACGCCTATGTCCCGGCTGTGGCGGGTTATTACACCGCCCCTAACGGTCAAATGCTGAGCTTCCCCTTCAACAGCTCCACCCCCGTCTTCCATTACAACAAAGACGCTTTCAAAGCCGCAGGCATGGACCCGGAAAAGCCGCCGACCACATGGCCTGAAGTCGCCTTGGCTGCCGCAAAATTGAAGGCCAGCGGTCACAAGTGTCCATTCACCACCAGCTGGATCAGTTGGACCCAGCTGGAGAGTTTCTCAGCATGGCACAACACCGAATTTGCGACCAAGGGCAATGGCATGCGGGGGATTGATGCGCGCTTGTCTTTCAATACGCCGCTGCACGTTCGTCACATTGAGAACTTGGCCAACATGGCCAAGAGCGGCTTGTTTGTTTACAAAGGTCGCAACAATGCCGCAGACGCCACGTTTGTGTCTGGCGAATGCGCGATGGCCACCGGCTCCTCAGCGCTTTATGGCAGCGTGGTTCGCAATGGCAAATTTGCTTATGGCATTGGCGCACTGCCTTACTACCCGGATGTGACCGGCGCGCCTCAAAACACGGTGATTGGCGGCGCAAGCTTGTGGGTCATGAGCGGCAAAAAAGCCCCAGAATACAAAGGTGTAGGCCAGTTCTTTGCATTTTTATCACAAGCAGATGTGGCGGCCGCCAGCCACCAACGCACGGGTTACCTGCCCGTCACAAAAGCTTCTTTTGAATTGACCGACAAATCCGGCTTTTACAAAAAAAATCCGGGAACAGACGTCTCTGTGACGCAAATGATTCGTAAAACCACGGACAAATCTCGCGGCGTTCGTTTGGGCAACTTCGTCCAAATACGGACCATCATTGACGAGGAGCTTGAAGGCGTATGGAGTGGCAAAAAAGCCCCAAAAGAAGCCCTGGACTTGGCAATCTCCCGTGGCAATGAACAGTTGGCACGTTTCGAAAAAGCAAACAAGTAAACGCAACCCCATCGGAGGCTCACACCTCTGATGGCAGCAAAGCAGAGGCACCGTACTCTGCTTTTGCATTTGATTTGACCCGGTTTTAACGTCACAGGTTCTGCATGGAAAAGCGTGTTCGCTTTCAATCACGTTGGTTGCCTTGGGTGTTGATTGCGCCCCAAATGGCCGTGGTCTTGGTGTTTTTCTTTTGGCCCGCAGCCCAAGCGCTGTACCAAAGCGTCTTGACGCAAGACGCATTTGGCGGCTCGGTCGAGTTTGTAGGTTCAGAAAACTTTGACCGCCTGTTCAGCGACGCCTCTTACTTGGCATCCTTCTACACCACGGCGGTGTTTTCTCTTTTGGTGGCTGTGATCGGTTTGTCCGTGTCGTTGCTGTTCGCGGTCATGGCCAATCGGGTTGTCAAAGGGGCTGGTTTTTACAAAACCTTGTTGATTTGGCCCTATGCGGTGGCCCCCGTGGTTGCTGGCGTTCTGTGGATCTTCATGTTTGCCTCTCCCATGGGCGTGGTGGCTTATGGGCTGCAGGCCTTGGGCTTGGAATGGGACCACCTTCTCAACAGCCGACACGCCATGGCCTTGATCGTCATGGCCGCGGTCTGGAAGCAAATTTCGTATAACTTTTTGTTTTTTTTAGCAGGCTTGCAGTCCATTCCAAAATCCTTGATCGAAGCGGCGGCCATCGATGGTGCATCGCCTTGGCACCGGTTTTGGACCATCGTATTTCCGCTCCTGTCACCGACCACCTTCTTTTTGCTGGTCATCAATGTGGTCTACGCCTTCTTTGACACTTTTGCCATCATCGATGCTACGACGCATGGCGGCCCAGGCAAAGACACCGCCATCCTGGTCTACAAGGTTTACTATGACGGCTTCAAAGCCTTGGACCTGGGCGGTTCAGCGGCCCAATCGGTGATTCTGATGTTGATCGTGGTGACTTTGACCGTGGTTCAATTTCGTTTTGTAGAGAAAAAAGTTCAATACTGAACACGTTCATGAAAATGATTCACCATGATTGAACGCCGCCCTTTTTTACAAGCTTTCGCCCACATGGTCTTGCTGGTCGGCGTGACCATCGTGGCTTTTCCGCTGTACCTCACCTTTGTGGCCTCCACCCAATCGGCACAGCAAATTTCGCAAAGCATTCCAATGTCTTTGTGGCCAGGCAGCCACATGTTGGAAACTTACCGCCTGGCTTTGTTTGGCGGCGAACTGTCGGTGGGCAGTCATGTTGCCGGCGCCGCCCCCATGATGCTCACCAGCCTGATCAGTGCGTTGGTGATTTCGATTGGCAAGATCGTCATCTCATTGCTGTCCGCTTTTGCCTTGGTGTACTTTCGATTTCCGTTTCGAACCTTGGTGTTCTGGATGATTTTTGTCACCTTGATGCTGCCTGTCGAAGTGCGCATCAGCCCGACCTACGAAGTGGTCTCCAATTTAGGCATGCTCAACACCTATGCGGGATTGACCATTCCACTGATCGCTTCGGCCACGGCCACCTTTTTGTTGCGTCAGTTCTTTCTGACGGTCCCCGATGAACTGGTAGAGGCTGCCCGCATGGACGGTGCCGGACCGATGCGGTTTTTCAAAGATATTTTGCTGCCCCTGTCTGCCACCAACATTTCGGCCTTGTTTGTGATTCAGTTCATCTATGGATGGAATCAATACCTTTGGCCGCTCTTGGTGACGACCAACGAAGACATGTACCCGATCGTGCTGGGAATCCGGCGGCTGATTGCCGGCGAGTCCTACACCGAATGGAACGTGGTCATGGCCACCGCCATGCTCGCCATGCTGCCGCCTGCGGCGGTTGTTATCCTGATGCAAAAATGGTTCGTCAAGGGCCTGGTTGATACTGAAAAATAATGGCTTCCATCACACTTTCTCATGTTGCTAAACAGTATGGCACCGGCGCCAAGGCGGTACCGGTCATACGTGACCTGAATGCGCAGATCCAGGATGGTGAATTCGTGGTGATTGTGGGTCCTTCGGGCTGCGGCAAATCCACACTGTTGCGCATGGTGGCGGGCCTGGAAGAAATTACCACCGGAACCATTGCGATTGACGAGCGTGTCGTCAATGAACTCGAGCCCGCCGAACGTGACATTGCCATGGTCTTTCAGAACTATGCCTTGTACCCTCACATGACGGTGTTTGAGAACATGGCCTATGGCTTGAAGATCGCCAAAGTGTCATCAGCCGACATCCAAACCCGCGTCAACAAAGCCGCGGGCATCTTGGAGCTGAGCCACTTGCTTGGCCGCAAGCCCCGAGAACTGTCGGGTGGCCAGCGCCAACGCGTCGCCATGGGCCGTGCCATCGTGCGCCAGCCCAAGGTTTTTTTGTTTGACGAGCCGCTGTCCAATCTGGATGCCAAGCTGCGCGCGCAGACCCGGCTGGAAATTCAAAAGCTGCACCGCGAATTGGGCATCACCAGCCTGTTTGTGACGCATGACCAGGTCGAAGCCATGACGCTGGCCCAGCGCATGATTGTGATGAATGTCGGCGAGATGGAGCAGTTCGGCACGCCTGAAGAAGTTTATAACCGACCCGCCAGTACCTTTGTGGCCAGCTTCATAGGCTCACCACCTATGAACCTGTTGCGCAAAGCCCCAGGCTGCAACGCGCAAAAGATGTTGGGCATCCGACCCGAGCACCTGGACCTGTCGCCTGGCAGCGGTTGGACGCTGCACACCGACACTGTGGAGCTGCTGGGCGCAGAACGCCTGGTGCACGCCCGGCTGGGCGATGAGTTGCTCACCTTGCGGCTTGACGCTTCGGTTTCCGCACCGCAATCGGGAGACACCTTTAACGCTACGCCTCGTGGCGACCGTGTGCATTGGTTCAATGCAGAAACCGGCAAGCGCCTGGAGTCCTGATGCTGAGCACTTTGTCCGAATGGCCCTACCCCCGCTGGATCGCCCACCGCGGCGCAGGCAAACTGGCGCCCGAAAACACCTTGGCGGCTTTCAGATTGGGCGCTCAACATGGCTATCAGATGTTCGAATGCGACGCCAAGCTCAGCCGCGACGGTGTGGTGTTCTTGATGCACGACGCGAGCCTGAACCGCACCACCAACGGTCAAGGGATTGGCGGTGATCTGCCCTGGCATGATCTGGCGCAACTGGACGCAGGCAGCTGGCATTCCCGCTCTTACGCGGGCGAACCCCTGTTGACGCTGGCCAACCTGGCCCGGTTTTGCCTGCGCAACCGTTATTTTTTAAACATCGAAATCAAACCCACACCTGGCACCGAACAAGTGACAGGCCAAGTGGTGGCCGAACATGCTGCCGCATTGTGGGCCGATGCCGATTGCCCACCTCTGCTGACCTCCTTCAAACCCGAAGCCTTGGCAGGTGCCAAAGTCACAGCACCCCATTTGCCACGCGGTTTGCTTCTCGACACTTTGTGGGAGGGCTGGCTCAACACGGCACGGCAACTGGAATGCCGCGCCATAGTCTGTCATTACGGTTTATGGGATGCCAGCTCAGTGAGCCAAGTGCATGCGGCCGGCATGCGGTGCTTGAGCTACACCGTGAACGACGAATGGGCCACCGAGCGGCTCATTGAGTTAGGCACCGACGGCATCATCACTGACCGGGTGGATTTGTTCAGTCCCGCTTGAACTTTAATCGAGCTTGGCGCCAGACTTCTGAACCACTTCGGCCCAACGGGGCAACTCAATGGCCAAGTACTTGGCAAATTCATCTGCCCCCAGAAACGCAGGATCAGCCCCTTGTGAGACCATGCGGTTGCGCACTTCTGGATGATTCAAGACCGTTTTAAAAGCCTCGCTCAGTTGATTGACCACATCTTTCGGCGTTCCGGCTGGCGCCAAAAACCCGTAAAAACCCACGACCTCGAAGTTTTTCAGACCGGTTTCGATCACGGTCGGGACATCCGGCAAAGCGGCGCTGCGTTCACGGCCTGTGACCGCCAAAGCCTTGACTTTGCCTTGCTTGTGGTAGTTGGCCGCTTGGGGAATGCTCTCGGCCATGAACTGCACTTGGCCAGCCATCAAATCGGTAAAGGCGGGCGCACTGCCCCGATACGGGATGTGTACCATGAACAAGCCCGTCGCGTTTTTGTACATCTCGGGCACTAAATGGCTGATTCCACCATTGCCTGCGGAACCATAATTGATTTGCCCTGGGCGTGTCCGCGCATAGTCCGCAAATTCTTTCAAACTGTTAACCGGTAACTTGGGGTTGACCAGCAATGCCAAAGGTTGCATGGCCGTTCGGGCAATCGGCACAAAGTCTCTCAACGTGCCATAAGGTAATTTGCCATAAAGGGCTGGATTGATGACCATCACTCCCGTGTTGGCCAGCATGATCGTGTGGCCGTCGGCCGGTGCTTTCATGACCTCTTGCGCCCCGACAGTCCCGCCAGCGCCTGACTTGTAATCAATCAATACGGGTTGGCCCAACACTGCTTGCAATTTGTCCGCCAGCAGTCGGGCATGCAAATCCAGCGGACCACCCGCGGGAAACCCGATCACGATGCGGATCGGCTTGGTAGGAAAGGTCGCTTGCGCCATACCCGACACCCCCCACAAACCCAGAAACAGGGCCCAAGTGGCCCCCAAAGTGCGTAAACCCGATGTGAATTTCATGTTCTTATCCCTGTTAACGATGCTGCCAACCCCTTTGCAACACCCACTCCAAACTGGCGCTGACGAGCACCAATGCGCCGTAAGTCGCCATCTTTCCGTCATTGTCAAACCACACCAAGCCACCGATCAAAACCAAGGCACCTGCGACACAATTCCAGGCCCAGCGTGACTTCCAGGGCGGCGCTGAAGCGGCGCCGAACAGCCAGGCACCACTGATGACACACACCCCAGCCATCGCGAATGCGGGCAGGAAAAAGTAAAACAGATGGGACAGGACCTGTAGAAAGCTCATGCGAACTGTATGTTGTGGAAGGTGTCGATTGTGCCGTCAATTTCCACAATGAAAGCGCTGCCTGCTTGCAAATTGACTTGCATCAAGGACGGCAATGAAGAGACTTTTATAATCTACCACTATGGCAGTCTGGGCACTCGGTTTAAACCACACCACGGCACCGCTCGATTTGCGCGGTCGGTTTGCCTTCGCCTTGGACCAATTGCCTCATTCTTTGCAAGGTTTACGCACCCAATTGTCACGGGGCGCTCGCCAGGCACCTGAAGCGGCCATTCTGTCCACATGCAACCGCACTGAGATTTACTGCGCCGCCGACGCATCGGCTTTGCCAGATACGCTCGATTGGTTGGCTTACACCGGCGGCGTTCCCTCCAACGAACTGCGATCACACACCTACACGCTCGAAAACGACCAAGCTGCTCGACATGCCTTTCGGGTGGCCAGCGGCTTGGACTCGATGGTCTTGGGGGAAGCGCAAATTTTGGGGCAACTCAAAGACGCGGTGCGTACCGCCGAACAAGCCGGTGCTTTGGGCAGCACCTTGAATCAGTTGTTTCAGCGCAGCTTTGCGGTCGCCAAAGATGTGCGCACAAGTACCGAGATCGGGGCGCACTCCATCAGCATGGCAGCTGCTTCTGTGCGCTTGGCCAGTCAGTTGTTTGAAGACCTCAGTCAGATCAAGGTACTGTTTGTAGGGGCGGGTGAAATGATCGAGCTGGTCTCGACCCACTTTGCCGCCCGCAAACCACTGAGCATGGCGATTGCCAACCGATCGATGGAGCGCGGTGAAAAACTCGCCTCGCGCTACGGTGCACAAGTCATGCGCCTGGCCGACCTGCCTGACCGTTTGCATGAATTTGACGCGGTCATCAGTTGCACCGCCAGCACCTTGCCGTTGATCGGACTCGGTGCTGTGGAGCGGGCACTCAAGAAACGCAAGCACCGCCCCATGTTCATGGTTGACTTGGCGGTGCCACGCGACATCGAGCCTGAAGTGAGATCACTGGAAGACGTCTACCTTTACACGGTGGACGATTTGGCAGCCGTGGTGCAAACCGGACAAGCACACCGACAAGCGGCAGTGGCAGAAGCCGAAGTCATCATCGACGCGGGCGTGCAAAGCTTCATGCACTGGATGGTGCAACGCAACTCAGTGCCCTTGATCCAGGAGCTGCAAGCACAAGCTGAAAATTGGCGTGAGACTGAGCTGGTTCGTGCCCGAAAAATGCTTGCTAAAGGCGAAAATCCCGAGCAGGTACTGGAAGCCTTATCGCGCGGCCTGACCCAAAAAATGCTACACGGTGCCATGGCTGAACTGAACGCGGCCACGCCCGACCGTGCTGAACAAACAATTCAAGCCGTACAACGCTTATTTTTACGCAAAGAGCGTTAGCGCCGCCGCCAGGCCCAGCTTATTCGAGCTGAAAGCCTTCGTAGGAGCCAGCCTGCTGGCGATTTTTCTGTCATTCCTGCCTCCCTTATCGCTTGCAGGCAAGCTCCTACAAGAGTCCTGTCTAAACCCCTTTACGCATGAAACCCTTCCTGATCCAACAACTCGAACGTTACGCTCTGCGGCTGACCGAGCTGGACTTTTTACTGTCCCGCGAAGACATCATGCGTGACATGACTCAGTTTTTGAAGCTCTCGCGTGAGCATGCCGAAGTGAACGCGGTGGCCACGCGCTTTGCGCGATTTCAGCAACGCAGCGCCGATCTGACAGCGGCCCAAGCCATGCTGGTAGATGAAGACCTGCGCGAGATGGCCGAAGAAGAAGTCGTCAGTGCCAGCGCAGAACTGCAAACACTCGAAGCCGAATTGCAGCGCATGCTGCTGCCCAAAGACCCGGATGACGCTCGCCCTGCCTTTGTGGAGATCCGCGCCGGCACAGGCGGGGATGAATCCGCCTTGTTTGCGGGCGACTTGCTGCGCATGTACAGCCGCTATGCCGAAAGCCAGGGCTGGCGATGCGAAATCGTCTCCGAGTCGGTGAGCGAATTAGGTGGGTACAAAGAAGTCGTCGTCCGTATCGAAGGGGACAACGTGTATGGCACGCTCAAGTTTGAGTCGGGCGGTCATCGGGTGCAGCGTGTGCCTGCTACCGAAACCCAGGGCCGCATCCACACCAGCGCCTGCACGGTGGCGGTGCTGGCCGAGCCCGATGAAGCCGAAGCCATCAAGATCAACCCGTCAGACCTGCGCATCGACACCTACCGCGCCAGCGGTGCAGGCGGGCAGCACATCAACAAAACCGATTCGGCCGTGCGCATTACCCACTTGCCCACCGGCATCGTGGCCGAGTGCCAGGATGGCCGCAGCCAACACAGCAACAAAGCCCAGGCCCTGAAGGTGCTGACAGCGCGCATTCAGGAAAAAGACCGCGCCGAACGCGCCGCCAAAGATGCCGCCGAACGCAAAAGCCTGATTGGCAGTGGCGACCGCTCGGACCGCATTCGGACTTATAACTTTCCTCAAGGCCGCCTGACCGACCACCGTATCAACCTGACCCTGTACAAGCTGTTGAGCATCATGGAAGGCGATTTGCAGGATGTGTTTTCCGCCTTGCAAGCCTATGAATCTGCACAGCAACTGGCGGCACTCGAAATAGGGATCTCGGCCTGATGGCGGCAGACAGTCCAACTCTGGCCCAATGCCTAAGCCAAGCCCATGGGATGGGTTTGGCCAGAGTCGATGCGCACATGCTGCTGCTGCACAGCCTGGATCTCCACCTGCACGATCGAGCTTGGCTGCTGGCCCATGACACTGACACTTTGAGTGCCTTGCAGCTCGGCAAATGGCAAAGCGCGCTGCAACGCCGCTTAGATGGCGAACCGGTGGCCTACATCACCGGTCGCAAAGATTTTTTTGGTTTGACGCTGTCTGTAGATGCCCGCGTGCTGGACCCACGCCCTGACACAGAAACCCTGGTCGAATGGGCTTTGGCCGTCTTACCCAAAGCACCAACCCCCAACACCTTGCGGCTACTGGACCTGGGCACCGGCAGCGGTGCTGTGGCCTTGGCGCTGCAATATGCCCGCCCCGATACACAAGTGTGGGCTTTGGATGCCAGTGAGGCGGCTTTGGTTGTCGCCCGAGCCAATGCTGCGCACCTGGCCTTGCCTGTGCATTTCATTGCCAGCAACTGGTTCGCCCAAGTCGATGCGAAATTCGACCTCATCGTCTCTAATCCGCCCTACATTGCACAGGCCGATCCGCACCTGGAAGCACTCAAGCACGAGCCCCTGCAGGCGCTGACCAGTGGCTCTGATGGCTTGAACGACATTCGGCACATCATTGAAAATGCACTGCGTTACCTTGTCCCTTCGGCTTGGTTGCTGCTGGAGCATGGCCATGATCAGGCCGAGACGGTGCGAACTCTTTTGGAGGATGCCGGGTTCATTCAAGTGCAATCGCAAGCTGATTTGTCGGGTATTGCCCGATGCAGCGGTGGTCAAAAACCAGCCCAATAACCCTGCATAGCAAAACAATCCTCAAAGTGAAATAATGACCCCATCGGTTTGTAAAATCACCCGAGATTGAAAACCTCTAGAGCCATACAAAGGAGCTACCATGAGCGACACCCAAAAACGCATTGACGACCTGGTCAAAGACAACGAAATCACCCTTTTCATGAAGGGCAGCGCGAGCTTTCCGATGTGCGGTTTTTCAGGCCGTGCGATCCAGATTCTCAAAGCCGTTGGCGTGGACACCAAAACTGTCAAGACGGTGAACGTTCTGGACGATGCTGAAATTCGCCAAGGCATCAAGGAATACAGCAACTGGCCCACCATCCCTCAGCTTTACATCAAAGGTGAGTTCATCGGTGGCTCAGACATCATGATGGAAATGTACGAGTCAGGTGAGCTTCAGCAAGTGGTCAACGGTCAAGCCTGATCGACTGAACAGCACGAGGCCAGGCTCGTCTGCGCAGTGCAGGCCTCAGTCAATGTCTTGCAGCCAATGCTTTTGCGCTGAGATGACCGCGTTCGGGTAGGCCGTTTGTCCTCGGCTGCCGTTGTAGCGGCCCAAGCCAAAGAAGACATCACCACGTTCCCTGTCCAGCAAATAACGCAGGATCACGCAACCAAATCGCAAATTGGTTTGCATGTGGAACAAACTGCTCTCATCGCCATGGCCTAGGGTGCGTGTCCAAAAAGGCATGACTTGCATGTAACCGCGCGCACCCGCACTTGAAATGGCGTATTTGCGAAACCCGCTTTCTGTTTCAATCAATGCCAGTACCAAGGACAAGGACAGGCCTGCTCGGCGCGACTCGTACCAAAGGGTTTGCAAGAACTCTTGCCGTTCAATTGGATTTGGCAGCCACCGCATCAGTTTCAGGCCACTCACTCTCAGCCATTGTGCATAGGCCTGACGGTCTGCTTCCTTTTGAAGCACTGGCTCTGGCGGCGCTGCTTCAGAGACAGCCGCACTCAATGCTGTGCGCACTGAATCTGACAAAGGATCTTCAGTCTGACGCCCTGCATGCGCAAGCGGCAAACACGATACCCCACCGACGCCCAGCGCGGCGTAGCTTGCAATTCGTCGGATCGCAAGGCGACGGGAGGCATCTGGCAAAGCCTCCAACGTCAAGGTCGGTACGTTCAAACCGCTAACCGGCCCTTCACCAGGGCCAACACGTCTGCCACGGCCACTTTAGAGGCCTCGGTGTCTCTGCGGTGCTGATACTCAACCACGCCGTCCTTCAGGCCTTTGTCCCCGACAGTGATGCGGTGCGGCACACCAATCAGCTCCCAGTCAGCAAACATGGCACCTGGGCGCTCACCACGGTCGTCCAGAATCACATCCACACCCGCGCTTAGAAGGCCGCTGTAAATGCGCTCAGCTTCAACTTTGACGGCTTCGCTGCGGTCCATCCCTATCGGACAAATCACCACAGTGAAGGGCGCAATCGCATCGGGCCAAATGATGCCGCGCTCGTCATGGTTTTGTTCAATGGCTGCGGCAGGCAAACGGGTAATGCCAATGCCGTAACAACCCATCTCCAAAAATTGCGGTTTGCCATTCTCATCCAGAAAGGTCGCGCCCATGGCCTTGGAGTATTTGGTTCCGAGGTAGAACACATGACCCACTTCGATACCGCGCTCGATCGCCAGCTCGCCTTGTCCATCTGGTGACTTGTCACCCACTACCACGTTGCGAATGTCGGCCACCAAATCTGGCTCGGGCAGATCACGGCCCCAATTCACACCCGTGAAGTGGAAATCGACTTCGTTGGCGCCACAAATCCAATTGCTCATCAGATGAGCCTCCCTGTCGGCAACGATAAATACAGGCTTGATCAGCTTCAATGGTCCCAAATAACCAGGCTTTGAACCGAAATGATCTTCAATTTCATCCAAGGTGGCAAAGCGGAACCCCTCTTCCATGCCAGGTAGCTTGCCGACCTTGACCTCGTTCATGTCATGGTCTCCGCGCAGCAACAAAAGCCAGACTTGAGCGTTGACGATCTCACCTTGCTCATTCAATGTGTCCGTGGCCAGCACCAATGATTTGACTGAATTTGACAGTGGTAAATTCAAAAATTCAGCCACATCTTTGCAGGTACTCTTACCAGGCGTAGGCGTTTTCGCCAAATCTTGTGTGGCCGCACCGCGTGGCTGGGTAGGGGCCAAGGCCTCCGCCTTTTCCATGTTCGCGGCGTAATGTCCTGTTGGACAAAAAACAATCGCGTCCTCGCCTGTGGCTGCAATCACTTGAAACTCTTCGCTCAGGTCACCACCGATTGCACCGCTGTCGGCGGCCACAGCACGGTAAGTCAGACCAAACCGGTCAAATATCTTGCGGTAAGCCCCAGCCATGATCTGGTAGCTGGTTTTAGCACTCTCCATGTCGCGGTCAAAGCTGTAGGCGTCCTTCATGGTGAACTCACGGCCACGCATCAGTCCAAAACGGGGACGACGCTCATCGCGGAATTTGGTCTGAATTTGGTAGAAATTTTTGGGCAGTTGCTTGTAGCTTCGTACCTCCTGACGGACCACGTCAGTCACGACTTCTTCGCTGGTCGGCTGAATCACAAAGTCGCGGCCATGGCGATCTTTGATGCGCAGGAGTTCAGGGCCCATTTTTTCAAAGCGACCGGTCTCTTGCCACAGCTCGGCAGGCTGCACCACGGGCATAGACATCTCGATGGCTCCGGCCCGGTTCATTTCTTCCCTGACAATGGCCTCGACTTTGCGGATCACCCGCAAGCCCATGGGCATGTAGTTGTAGATGCCAGCGCCGAGCTTCTTGATCATGCCGGCACGGGTCATCAGCTTGTGACTGGCAATTTCTGCGTCAGCAGGGGCTTCCTTGAGGGTGGAAATCAAAAATTGAGAAGCTTTCATCGCGGCATATCCAGACGTTCCGAGGGTGCATCCTCTTGCTACACGCGAGAAGGCGTGCATAATGAATGCAATTTAAAAATTTGGGATTTGATTATGCTTGACCGTGAGGGCTTTAGGCCCAACGTCGGCATCATTTTGCTCAACCAGAAAAATCAGGTCTTCTGGGGCAAGCGCATTCGCACCCACAGCTGGCAGTTTCCGCAGGGTGGCATTGACAGGGGTGAAAGCCCTGAACAAGCCATGTTTCGTGAACTGCACGAAGAGGTGGGGCTCCTTCCGGAGCATGTGCGGATCGTGGCCCGGACCCGAGATTGGTTGCGCTATGAAGTGCCAGACCGCTTTATCCGACGTGATGCACGCGGATTTTACAAGGGTCAGAAACAGATCTGGTATCTGCTGCAACTGGTTGCACAGGACTGGAATGTCAATTTGCGCGCCACCAGTCATCCAGAGTTTGATGCTTGGCGTTGGAACGAGTTTTGGGTACCCCTTGACGTGGTCGTTGAGTTTAAACGCGGGGTGTACGAAATGGCGTTGACCGAGTTGTCGCGCTATTTGCCTCGCTTTGAAAGCCGAAATCGCTATCTGCGGGGCAGTCTCAGAGGACAAGAGGGTGATGGCATGTCTATGGATTACAGCTTCTCGTCAACCCAGGTGCACATGGAATTACCGCCGGGGGCGACTTTCGATCCAGACCCTCAAAAAGAAATCAACGACTTATCGCAGTCTATGCCCCAGTCGGTCCCCAGATCGTCAAGTTGAGCATACAGCTGGTGCTCGCACCTGTTTGATGGAATGGGCAAGGGGTGAGTCAGCGCGACAGGATCATGTTGTCGCGGTGAACCATTTCCGGCTCTGCGGTGTAGCCGAGCAAACTTTCAAATTCACCTGAAGTTTTACGGCAAATCAAACGGGCTTCTGCGCTGGCGTAATTGGCTAAACCTCGGGCGATCTCCGTCCCAGATTCGTCTCGAATAGCAATCACATCGCCACGCGAAAATGCCCCGTCCACGCTGGTCATGCCTATGGCCAACAAACTCTTGCCTTCGCTGCACAATTTGTCTGCGGCGCCCGCATCAACCACCACCGAGCCACGCAATTGCAAGTGGTCGGCCATCCATTGTTTGCGTGCTTGCTGCTTTTGCGTTTGCGCCACCAGCAAAGTACCAATGGATTCGCCCCGTGCCAAGCGCAGCAGCGCATCGGGCTCTCGTCCCCAAGCTATGACGGTTGAGGCGCCAGAACCTGCGGCTCGCTTGGCAGCCAGTATTTTGGTGATCATGCCGCCCCGTCCCAGTGACGATCCTGCCCCACCCGCCATGGCTTCGAGGGTGGGGTCGCCTGCCCGGGCTTCATGCACAAAGCTTGCTGCAGGGTCCTTGCGTGGATCGGCGGTGAAAAGTCCTTTTTGATCCGTCAGGATCACCAAGGCATCCGCCTCCACCAGATTGGCAACCAGGGCGCCCAAGGTGTCGTTGTCCCCGAATTTGATTTCGTCGTTGACGACGGTATCGTTTTCGTTGATGACGGGCAGCACCTTGTGCTGCAACAGGGTCAGCAAGGTTGAGCGGGCATTCAAATAGCGCTCGCGGTCAGCCAGATCGGCGTGCGTCAGCAAGACCTGCGCACTGCGCAGTCCGTTTTCACGCAACTTGGTTTCATAAATTTGGGCCAAGCCCATTTGACCCACGGCTGCAGCGGCCTGCAAGGCATGTATTTCATGGGGGCGCGTGGTCCAACCCAAGCGCTTCATGCCTTCGGCAATGGCGCCGCTGGAGACCATAATGACTTCACGTCCCTCTGATGCCAAGACGGCCATTTGTCTGCACCACTCCCCAATAGCGGCCTCGTCGAGCCCTCTGCCATCATTGGTGACCAAGCTGGAGCCGACCTTGACGACTATGCGGCGAGCGTCACGCAAAAGAGTTGCAGCAGATGTCATCGTTAAAAGCAGTTTTATTCGGGCGTGGCTTCTGTGAAGCGAGGATCGACATAGACCGGTTCCTGCTCCTGAATTTGCTGAGCCTTGATGTGCTGGAAAATCGATTTGATCAAAGGCTCGCAACCCTCGCGGGTCAAAGCCGAAATTTCAAAAACGGGCCCTTTGTATTTGAAACGCTTGACGAAGTCTTTGACTACAGCCTCACGTTTCTCTGTCGGCACCATGTCCAGTTTGTTCAGCACCAACCAGCGCGGCTTGTTGTACAAACCCGCATCGTATTTTTTCAGCTCAGCCACAATGGCTTTGGCTTGCGCGACGGGGTCTACGCCTTCGTCAAAAGGCGCTACATCAACAATGTGCAACAGCAAGCGGGTGCGCTGCAAATGGCGCAAGAACAAATGCCCCAAACCCGCACCTTCAGAGGCCCCCTCGATCAGGCCCGGCACATCCGCAACCACAAAGCTTTGCTCTGGGCCGACACGTACAACCCCTAAATTGGGGTGCAAGGTTGTGAAGGGGTAATCAGCGATCTTGGGCCGCGCATTGGAGATGGCGGCAATCAGGGTTGATTTACCGGCATTGGGCATGCCCAGCAAACCCACATCGGCCAACACTTTCAATTCAAGTTTAAGGCTGAGTTTGTCACCCGGCCAGCCTGGCGTTTTTTGCCGCGGGGCACGGTTGATTGCACTCTTGAAGCGCATATTTCCAAAGCCACCATCGCCACCTTTGGCGATCGTCACGACCTCACCGGGCTTGAGTAATTCGAACAGGACTTCGCCGGTTTCGGCGTCAGACATGATGGTGCCCACTGGCATTTTGAGTGTGACGTCATCTCCCGCGGCGCCAAACATGTCGGATCCCATGCCATGCTGTCCTCGCTTGGCTTCATGGCGGCGTGAGTAACGAAAATCGACCAAAGTATTTAAATTCGGATCGGCTACGGCGAACACGTGCCCACCTCTCCCACCATCACCACCATTGGGCCCACCAAACTCTTTGTATTTCTCATGACGAAAAGAGACGCAGCCGGTCCCACCGTCACCTGCGGCGATGTCAATATAGGCTTCGTCAACGAACTTCATGAAAATCCAGTTCAGGGGTTATAAAACAAAGTACCAAAACACAGAAGCCCCGACCAGGCGGGGCTCCTTCGCATCCACGAGACCGCTTAGACCGCTGGCGTCACACTGATGGTTTGTTTGTTCAAAGCGCCTTTAATGGCAAACGACACGTGGCCGTCAACCAAAGCAAACAAAGTGTGGTCTTTACCTTGACCGACATTGGAGCCGGCATGAAATTTAGTACCACGTTGACGAACAATGATCGAGCCTGCGCTGATCAGTTGGCCGCCAAAAGCCTTGACACCAAGCATCTTTGGCTTGGAATCACGACCATTTCGCGTAGAGCCGCCGCCTTTTTTCTGTGCCATGACCTAATCTCCTCAGGCAGAGATCACGCCGATTTGCAGTTCTGTGAACTGCTGGCGGTGACCCTGACGTTTCTGATAATGCTTACGACGGCGCATCTTGAAGATGTGCACTTTGTCGTGCTTGCCGTGAGCCAGCACTGTGACTGTGACTGTGGCGCCGGACACCAGGGGCGTGCCGATCTTAATGTCTGCGCCGTTACCGACTGCGAGCACCTGATCAAACACGATTTCCTGGCCAACGTCCGCAGCAATCTGTTCTACTTTAATTTTTTCACCAGCTGCAACACGATACTGTTTGCCGCCGGTTTTTATGACCGCGTACATAAATGACCTCTTGAATGGAAGTTTCCACAGGACGTCCCTGAGGAACCAAGGATTCTAGCATGCTATTGCCCCCCTGTCCAAGCCCTTAGATGAATACCTTTGGGGCACTGGAGCGGGCTCTTTATAATGTCGTGAAACACCGTGTCTACGGCCATAAACCATCCCAAGTTAGTCCCAAGTTGTCAGCTTCCGCCCCTAGTACTGCCGCCGTTTTGGATTTGGTCGCACACGACATGGCCCAAGTTGACTTGGTCATTGCCCAACGGCTTGCGTCCGGTGTGCCCTTGGTCGCTCAAGTGGCCCAGTACATTATCTCAGCTGGGGGCAAGCGTTTGCGCCCCGTGCTATTGCTGCTGACCTGCGGCGCCCTTGGCCACCAAACGGATCAACGTTTTAACTTGGCCGCAGTCGTTGAATTTATTCACACCGCCACATTGCTGCATGACGATGTGGTGGACGAATCCACTTTGCGACGGGGTCGCCCCACAGCCAATGAAAATTTTGGCAATCCTGCCAGTGTATTGGTTGGTGACTTTCTGTATTCCCGCGCTTTTCAGATGATGCTCGATGCCAACAGCATGCGGGTGATGACCACGTTGGCGGATGCCACCAATGTGATTGCCGAAGGTGAAGTCCTCCAATTGATGAACATGCATGACGCTTCTTTGGACGAAGAAGGCTATTTGCGTGTGATCCGTTCCAAAACAGCCAAGCTGTTTGAGGCCAGCGCGCGTCTGGGCGCCATTCTGGCGGACAGCAATGCCCATGTGGAACATGCTTGCGCTTCCTATGGCCAAGCCTTGGGCACCGCGTTTCAGGTGATTGACGATGTACTGGACTATGACGGACAAGCCGCCGAAATGGGCAAAAACTTAGGTGATGACCTGCGTGAAGGCAAAGCCACCCTCCCCCTGATTCTGGCCATGCAACGCGGCAACACAACGCAGCGTGAAACTGTTCGCGAGGCCATTGAAAGCGGCTGCGTCGATCGTCTCCAAGACATCGTGGACATTGTGCGTGAAACAGGGGCCTTGGCGGCCACGCGGCAAGCTGCTTCAGCAGAAGCACAGCGGGCCATCGACGCAGCGCGCCAATTACCGGACAACGCCTACACCCAAGCCATGGTGGCTTTAGCCTCCCAGCTGCTAGAACGACGTACTTGAATGTTCTATGCGCTTGACCACCCCCTTATTTTGAAAGCGCTGGATGACACATTTTTTTGCAACGCCATGGCGTCGTCACATTTTTTTGGCCATGGCCTTGAGTTCGATAGCGGCTTTGCCAGTTCAAGCGCAAGTCGCCTTTCCCAGTAAATCTTTGAAAATTGTGGTCCCCAATGCTGCAGGCGGTGCGGCAGACATCACCGCGCGCACGGTGGCACAGAAACTTTCTGAAGCCTTGGGCCAATCTGTGGTTGTTGAAAACAAGCCGAGTGCCGGCGGCATTGTGGCGGGTGAAATGGTGGCTCGCGCCGAACCCGACGGCCATACCCTGCTCTTGATTTCCAGCGGCAGCGCGGTCAGTGCCGCCCTGTTTAAATCGCTTCCTTTTGACACGGTCAAGGACTTTACGCCGGTCTCCAAACTGGCCAGTTTTGATCTGGTGATTGCGGTGGCCGAGAACGGGCGTTTCAAAAATTTAGCTGAATTATTAGCCTACGCACGCGCCAACCCAGGCAAACTCAATATCGGAACACCGCAAATTGGCACCACCCAAAATCTGGCCGCCGAACTCTTTGTGAGCTCCGCCGGACTGACCGCTCAGATCGTGCCCTTCAATGGCACGCCACCCGTGATAACCGCCTTGCGTGGCGGAGAAATTGACGCGATGGTTGAAATTTTGGGCCCCTTGATGCCCCAAATTCAATCCAAAGCGCTTCGACCCGTGGCGCTGTTGAGCGAAAAACGTTCGCCCGTGTTGCCCGATGTTCCGGCCGTCAAAGAGGCCGGGGGGAACCTGTCTCAATTCAATGTAACTTCCTGGAACGGCTTGTCTGTGCCCGCCAAAACGCCGCGAGATGTCGTGCAACGCCTGAGCCGTGAAATGCAAACCATTTTGGCCATGCCCGAGGTGAAAAAACGATTGCTGGAATTGAGCTTGTACGCCCAAGGCAGCACGCCGGAGCAAGCGGCAGACCTGTTGAACCAGGATATTCGCCGATGGACTGAAGTCATTGCCAAGTCGAAAATCGAAAAACATTGAAAAGCAGGCAAGGTTTGAATCCCTGCAAGGAAACAAGATGCATGACGTTTTGATCGTAGGCGGCGGGCCGAGTGGTCTGATGCTGGCCAATGAATTGGGGCTGCGCGGGGTTCCCGCCTTGTTGGTGGATGCCAAGGCTTCAACCGCCTTTAATCCACAGGCCAACGCCACACAAGCCCGGACCATGGAGCATTACCGCCGACTGGGTTTCGCCGACGAAATCCGGCAACTGGGCTTGCCCAAAGACCACCCTACTGACATCGCCTATTTCACGCGTTTGAGCACGCATGAGCTGGCCAGACTGCAACTGCCCACAGCGGCGCAAGCGGTCCAGTCGATCAAACAAATGGGTGGCTCTTGGAGTGCCGCTGAACTGCCGCATCGTATTTCACAAAAATATGTCGAACCCGTACTGCGTCGGCATGCTGAAAAATGGCCCAGCAATGACATCCGTTATGGCTGGCAGATGGAGCGCTTTGTCGACCACGGCGACCACATAGAAGCTTGGATCGAACCCACGGACGGTTCGCAGGCAGCCCATGCCATCCGCTGCCGCTATCTGATTGGTGCGGATGGGCCACGCAGCAAAATTCGCAGTCAATTGGGCATTTCTTATGCAGGTCATTCCGGCGAAAAGCGGGGCTTCATGGGCGGGCAAATGCTGGCGATTTACTTGAAGGCACCCGCTTTCTACACCTGCATTCCCCACCCGCGGGCCTGGATGTATGTCACTGTGAATGCCGAACGCAGGGCGCTGATGGCGGCGGTGGATGGACAGGGTGAATTTGCATTCCACGCAGCCCTGCACGATGATGAAACCTCAGAAGAATGGACCCATGAACAAGCCCGAAAAATGGTATTCCAAGCCATTGGGCATGAAGTACCTATCGAGATTTTGTCGGTGCAAACTTGGTCTGCCGGTCATGCGCTGGTGGCCCAAAAGTTATCGCAAGGCCGTGTGTTTTTGATGGGCGATGCAGCGCACTTGTTCACTCCTACGGGTGGGCTGGGCTATAACACGGCGATTGAAGACGCAGTCAATCTCGGATGGAAACTGGCTTCCGTGATTCAAGGCCAATCACCCGAAAGTCTGCTGCAGACTTACGCCACCGAGCGACACCCCTTGGCGCAACGTAACACGGGCTACGCAAGACGTTTTGCAGACTCTGTCGGCCTGCTGACAGCAGGACCTGAATTGGACGAGGACAGCCCCCAAGGACAAGCCGCCAGGGACCATGCAGGCCAGCACTTGAATGCGCATGTCCGATTGGAATTCAATATTCCGGGAGTGACATTCGGTGGCCGTTATGACGCATCCGAGATCATCGTTCGCGATGGCAGTACCCCTCCTACCGACGACCCCAACATCTATACCGCCACAGCCTGCCCCGGCGGAAGACCTCCACATACCTGGCTGGAAGATGGCCGTTCTTTATTTGACAGCTTTCACACAGGATGGACCTTGCTGGTGCTGGGGCCCTTGGCACCAGACGTTCGTGCTTTTGAAAAAATAGCGCTGGATAAACACATGGATTTGAAAGTCGTAGTCCATGGAGATCCAGCATTGCAAGCGCTCTACGAGGCACCTTTGGCCTTGATCAGGCCTGACCACATCGTGGCTTGGCGCGGGCGGGATGCTTCAGACTGTGAAGTCATCTTGCAAACCGTATTGGGCTGGTCTTTGCCAGCGGAGGTTTAAAACGTGAGCAAAGGCCATCCGTATTGGGATGCGCGCTACGCAGAAAAGGGCTTTGCGTACGGTGAATTGCCCAATGATTTTTTGATGTCGGCGTTCTCTGACAAGCCCCCAAGCCAGGAGCGCGGACGCGCCATTTCTTTGTGTGAAGGCGAAGGACGAAATGCGGTTTTTCTGGCACAGCAGGGTTACCAAGTCACAGCTGTCGACTTTTCCGCAGTAGGTTTACAAAAAGCGCAGTCCTTGGCCCAGCGCCACGGTGTGCAGATCGAATGCAAGCTCGCCGACCTGGCAGACCTGGATCTAGGTACTGACCAATGGGATTTGGTGATAGCCATTTTTTGCCAACCCGAAAGCACTGTACGTCGGCGCTTGTATGGCCAGTTGGGCCGCGCTTTGCGCCCGAATGGCCACTTCATTTTGGAAACCAAGGTAAAGGTCGATGCAAGCGCTGCGGACCCTTACCCTGGCATCAGTATTTTGCAAGCCGAGCTAGCCCCTTTGACCCTTGTTTTTGCGCAAGAATCGGAACGATTTTTGTCTGAAGGCACCTACCACCAAGGCCTGCACCGCACAGCACAAATACAGGCGGTCAAAGGCTGAGCACGGGTTTTTATATATTTACAAAAGAAGCATAAACTGTGATCATATTGATTTTTAAGTACGCTTTTAAATCATGGCCACTGCTCCAACTTTGGGCGCCAAACTCATTGGCACCGACGATTTCCCTGTAGTTGCTTACCTTGAAAAAGTGCTGATCGATGCGGTCAGATTAAAGGCCTCCGACTTGCACTTTGAGCCTTTCGAACACCTGTACCGCGTCCGCTTGCGTATCGACGGTGAGCTTCGAGAAGTGCCAGCGCCCACTTGGGCCTTGAAAGACAAACTGGCCTCGCGCATCAAGGTGCTGTCGAAAATGGACATTGCCGAGAAAAGACTCCCTCAGGACGGTCGCATGAAACTTCCGATGCCTAACGGAAGCGAGCTGGATTTGCGGGTCAGCACCTTACCGACCTTATTTGGTGAAAAACTGGTCATCCGGATTTTGTCGCCAGAAGCCTCTGGTTTAAGTATTGACCAGCTGGGTTACGAAGTGGAAGAAAAAGAACGCCTGCTGACAGCCATTCGCAGACCCCATGGCATGGTGCTGGTCACCGGACCCACAGGTTCTGGCAAAACACAATCGCTTTACGCCTGCTTGAATTTTCTCAACACCCCCGAAATCAACATTGCCACCGTAGAAGACCCGTCCGAGATTCATTTACAAGGCGTCAATCAAGTCAATGTGCATGACAAAGCAGGACTTACGTTTGCCGTGGCACTGCGCGCTTTTTTGCGTCAAGACCCGGATGTATTGATGGTCGGCGAAGTCCGCGATCTGGAAACAGCAGACATCGCCATCAAGGCTGCGCAAACAGGGCACTTGGTGTTTTCAACTTTACACACCAACGATGCACCGAGCACCTTGTCCAGGCTGCGCAACATGGGCATTGCGCCCTACAACATCGTCTCCAGCATTGCGTTGATAACTGCCCAGCGTTTGGTGCGTCGTTTGTGCCATCACTGTAAACAAGCAGAAACTGTAGACGTCCAAATCCTGTTGGATGCGGGGCTGCCGGATCTGTATTTGCATGCGCCGTGCGAGATTTACAAACCCATAGGATGCCAGCATTGCCATAAGGGATTTTCCGGGAGGGTCGGTATTTTCCAGGTCATGCCCGTCAGCGACGCCATGGCTGAATTGATTTTGCAAGAGGCCAGTGCACCCGCCATTGCACTTCAGGCACAGCGCGAAGGCGTTCTTAGTTTGCGGCAATCGGGTCTGCGAAAAGTAGTTCAAGGGATCACGTCGCTCGATGAAGTACTTGCCGCAACGAGCAACTCGAACTGACAGCTTGTCACCATGACCCCCTCCACAAAGACCCAGACCCTCTACTCTTGGTCCGGTCATGACGCGAACAGTCAACCCGTTGGGGGTGACATCGCCGCGCCCAACATCAGCATGGCGCGAGCTATGCTACGCCACCAGGGTATTCGATTGAAGACTTTGGAAGTTCGCCGCAAAGAAAAAAAGGAACGCATTGCCACCAAAGAGATCGCCCTGTTCACACGCCAACTCGCCACGATGCTGCGTGCAGGTGTGCCTTTGCTGCAGTCGCTCGAATTGGTCATGCGCAGCACCCCCAACACCAGCCTGGTGAGCTTGCTCAAGCGACTGCATTCGGAAATTGAAACTGGCACCGCCTTGAATACCGCCTTTCGAAAGCACCCCGAGCACTTCAGCCCTTTGTATTGCAGCCTGGTGGCCGCTGGCGAAGTGGCCGGCATTTTGGACGACATGATGGACAAGTTGGCGCAAACATTAGAGAAGACCGAAGCGCTTCAATCCAAAGTCCGATCGGCATTGATGTACCCTGCAGCTTTGGTGACAGTGGCCATTGCCGTCGTGTTGGTGATATTGCTGGCGGTGGTGCCCGTATTTCAAGACGTCTTCTCCTCCTTTGGTGCGGCCCTGCCGCTTCCAACACAATGGGTCATTGCAGTCAGCCAGGGCTTAACGCACAGTGCCTGGCTTGTGGTGCCATTGGCCCTCTTGGTGAGCTTTGCATGGCGCAAGGGGTGGTTGAGTCACCCTTCTCATCAAGAACGCATGGACCGGTGGAAACTGCGCCTGCCCCTGGTAGGGCCAATGATCCAAGCGGCAGTTGTAGCGCGTTGGACACAAACACTGTCCGCCCTGCTTGCCGCAGGCATACCTTTGGTCGAAGCTCTTGGCCCCGTCGCGGCTGCATGCGATCATTCGGTGTATGCCCAAGCATCGGAGACAATGCGAGATCAGGTGGCGCAAGGCAGCAGCCTGAACGAGACGATGGCATCAACCGGATTGTTTCCGAGTATGGTGGTGCAGATGTGTGCAATTGGTGAAGAAACAGGATCGATCGATAACATGTTAGCGCGCGCAGGGGCATTGCTGGAAAATGAGGTTCATAACCAACTGGCTGGTTTGTCCAGCCTGCTTGAACCCGTCATCATTGTGTTTTTAGGCATTGTGGTGGGCGGTATTTTGGTGGCCATGTATTTGCCCATTTTCAAATTAGGTCAAGTGTTTTGACAACAGAATTTTTGTACTCGCTTCAATCCTATGCAGGCTTTCTAGGCGGTCTGATGGGCTTGCTCTTGGGCAGTTTTTTGAACGTGGTCATCCATCGAACCCCCCTCATACTAGAGCGCCAATGGCGCGCAGAGGCCTTGTCATCAAGCGCAGACGAATCGCCCACAACGTTGACCCTCTCAATGCCGAGGTCACATTGCCCGCATTGCTTGCACACTTTGTTGTGGTGGGAAAACATTCCCGTTTTAAGTTACCTGATTCTTCAAGGTCGTTGTAGCGCCTGCCGCGCTCCTATAGGATTACGCTACCCTGCCGTTGAGATGGTCACAGCGGCCTTACTTGCTTGGTCTTTTGACCATTGGGGCTTGGGCTGGCAAGCCCTTGTTTGGAGCGGGTTTGTTTGTACTTTAGTGGCTTTAGCTTGCATTGATTGGGATACCACTTTGCTGCCCGACCACATGACACAAGCGTTGACATGGGCCGGACTGATTGTTGCCGCGCTGGGACTTTCCAATGCAAGCCTTTCCGAAGCCTTATGGGGCGCAGTGGCAGGCTATGTCTCGTTGTGGATCGTCTACTGGCTATTCAAGCTCTGCACCGGTAAAGAAGGCATGGGGTATGGGGACTTCAAATTGTTTGCTGCGCTTGGGGCTTGGTTTGGTTGGTCTGCATTAATTCCCCTGATATTGCTGGCGTCTCTGGCGGGTATAGCTGTCGGCTTGGTGTTGCGATACCAACACAAGTTACGCGAGAATCACTACATCCCCTTTGGCCCTTTTCTCGCCATGGCAGCGTGGTTCTACATGATCTGGGGCCATCTGGATATCTTTAACTGGATGGCGTAACACCATGACCCTGATTCACCATATTGGCCTGACTGGCGGCATAGGAAGCGGTAAAAGTACGGTTGCGGGTCTTTTGGCTGAACGGGGAGCTGCGGTAATCGATGCAGACGCCATCTCCAGAAGTTTGACAGCGCCCGGTGGGCGCGCCATTGC
>CANBWK010000037.1 GCA_947373105.1 Comamonadaceae bacterium
ACTGCGTTGCAAGAAGCTTTGGTTGGTCTTCACCCCCAAGGCCACCAGGTCGTGCAAAGCAGACTGCATTTGCCTGAGAGCGTTGTCGCGGTTGCTGCCGTGGGCAATGATTTTGGCGATCATGGAGTCGTAATACGGCGGGATGATGGCCCCATCCGACAATGCGTGCTCAACGCGCACGCCTGCTGGCACCTGCCACTGCAGCAGAGTGCCGCTTTGCGGCATGAAGCCAGCGGGCACATCTTCGGCGCACAGGCGCACTTCGATGGCGTGTCCTTCATACCGAATGTCGGATTGCGTCAAAGTAAGCGGCTCACCTGCCGCCACGCGCAGTTGCCATGCCACCAAATCCAGACCGGTGATGGCCTCGGTCACCGGATGCTCGACTTGCAGGCGGGTGTTCATTTCCATGAAATAAAAATGCCCCTTGCGGTCCAACAAAAACTCCAAGGTGCCCGCGCCTTCATACGCAATGGCCTTGACCGCCGCCACGGCGGTGGCGCCCATGCGCTCGCGCAAGGCCGCGTCCACAGCCGGAGAAGGCGCTTCTTCGATCACTTTTTGATGCCGTCGCTGCACCGAGCAATCGCGCTCGCCCAAATGAATCGCGTGGCCATGCCGGTCGGCAAAAATCTGAATTTCAATGTGGCGCGGCTCTTCGATGGCGCGCTCCAAAATGACAGTGGCATCGCCAAAGGCGTTGAGTGCTTCGGACTGCGCACTGCGCAACAGATCCGTAAACTCAGCCGCTTGTCGCACCAGGCGCATGCCGCGCCCGCCACCACCCGCGGTGGCTTTGATCATCACCGGGTAACCGATCTTGTCGGCTTGCGCCGCCAGATGCGGGACGCTCTGGTCTTCGCCTTGATAGCCCGGGATGCAGGGCACACCAGCATCCATCATCAAACGCTTGGCACCGGCCTTGTCACCCATGGCCCGGATCGCTTCGGGCGACGGCCCGATGAACACCAAACCCGCATCGCGGCAGGCCTGGGCAAAGTCTTCGTTCTCGGCTAAAAAACCATAGCCCGGGTGCACCGCGTCTGCACCGGTCAGCCGCGCCGCATTGATGAGGGCGGTGATGTTCAGGTACGACTGCGATGGCAAAGGCTCGCCAATGCACACGGCTTCGTGCGCAGCAAACACATGCGCGGCCTGCGCATCGGCGGTAGAGTACACCGCCACCGTGCGGTAGCCCATGGCGTGCGCGCTGCGGATCACGCGCAGCGCGATCTCGCCCCGATTGGCGATGAGGATTTTGTGGAAAGGTGTGGCTTTATTCATGTGAAGTTCCAGCTTCAAGGACGGGCCACCGAGAACTGCATCTTTTGCGGCTCACGGGTTTCGGCTTCCCGGCACACGGCCAGCACCTGCGCCAGCACAGCGCGGGTGTCGCGCGGATCAATGACACCGTCGTCAAGCAGCATGGCGCTGGTGGTAAAGACGCTCATTTGGCTGTCAAAGCGCTCGACGATGCGTCGGCTCATCTCGTCGAGTTTGGCCTCGTCCACCTCGCCTTTGCGACGCATGCCCGCTTCGGTGACGATGCGCATGGTGCCCGCCGCTTGCTCGCCGCCCATGACGGCGGTTTTGGCGTTCGGCCAGCTGAAACAAAAGCGAGGATTAAAACCCCTGCCGCACATGCCGTAGTTGCCCGCGCCAAACGAAGCACCGCAATACACCGTGATTTGCGGCACAGTGGCGTTGGTCACCGCTTGGATCATTTTGGAGCCGTGTTTGATGATGCCGGCTTCTTCGTAGGCTTTGCCCACCATGTAACCGGTGGTGTTGTTCAAATACAAAATAGGGGTGCGCGACTGGCAACACGCCTGAATGAAATGCGTTGCCTTGGCGGCCCCTGCAGGATCGATCGGCCCGTTGTTGGTGATCACACCCACCGACCAGCCTTCGATTTGAATGTGCCCGCAGACAGTGGCGCTGCCATAGTTTTCGGAGAACTCCAGAAAGTCAGAATCATCGGCCAGTCGGGCAATAACTTGCTTCATGTCCACCGGTCGCTTGTGGTCGTCGGGCATGATGCCCAACAGCTCTTCGGCGTCGTAGCGCGGCGGCTTGAAGCTGCGAGACACCTGCACGGGCGTGGTACGGTTCCAGTCGAGCTTGGCCATGATGTCGCGTGCAATACGCAAACCGTCGCGGTCGTCTTCGGCCAAATAATCGCCCAATCCAGAAATGCTGGTGTGCATCACCGCGCCACCCAATTCTTCTTCGGTGGCCACCTCGCCTGTGGCCGCTTTGAGCAAAGGCGGGCCAGCCAAAAAAGCACGTGAACGGCCGCGCACCAAGATGATGTAGTCCGACAATCCGGTTTGGTAGGCGCCTCCTGCGGTGGAAGAACCATGGGTCACGGTGACCACTGGCAAGCCCGCCGCTGACATCAGCGCCAAGTTGCGAAAGGTGCTCCCGCCCCGCACAAAGTCCTCGACCTTGTAAGTCATCAAATTGGCGCCTGCGCTTTCCACCAATTGCACATAAGGCAGTTTATTTTCCAGCGTCAACTGCTGCACGCGGAGCAATTTGTCCAAGCCCTTGGGCTGCAGGGCGCCGGCATCGATGCCCGAGTCCGACGCCATGACCATGCAGCGCACACCACTGACATAACCAATGCCCGCAATCACGCCGCCGCCGGGCACGCTTTTGTCAGGGTCGGGGGTATCGAGGCCAAAGCCGGCCAGTGTGCACAACTCTAGAAAAGGAGCGCCCGGGTCGAGCAGGAGCGCCAAGCGTTCACGCGGCAGCAGTTGCTGGCGTTTTTCGAAACGCGCACGCGATAAAGCGGATTTGTCGCGGGCGCGTTGTTCGCTCTGGCGAACTTTGTCCAAGAGCGCCAGCATGTGTGTGCGGTTGACTGCAAAGGCCGGACTGCTCAAGGCAATCGTAGATTCAATCTGGGGCATGGGTCTTACTTTCGACAGGATTCATTTCAAATGCCCAGCTGACGGGCCGCCAGGTCTTTCATGATTTCTTCCGAGCCACCGCCGATCATCATGACCTTGACCTCGCGGTAAATGCGCTCGGAGCGGGTGCCGCGCATGAAGCCCATGCCCCCCAAAATTTGCACCGCTTGGTCGGCGCAAAACTGCATGGCTTGCGTCGACAAAATCTTGGCCATGCAAGTGCGCGCCACCAGATGCGCCGGATCGCCGACCTGGTGTTCGACTTGCCAAGCCAGTTCATACACCAGGCTGCGCGCGGCTTCGATGCGCATCGCCATGTCCACCAGCTTGTGCCGAATGACTTGCCTGTTCGACAAGGGCTCCCCAAAGGTGTGGCGCTCGCGTGCCCAGTCGGTCGCTTCGTGCAGGCACACCTGCGCAAACATGCAGGCCTGCGCCGACATGCCCAAGCGCTCGGCATTGAAGTTGTTCATGAAGACCTTGAAGCCCTGGTTCTCCACCCCCAATAAGTGGGCCACCGGAACACGCACTTGGTCAAAGCGCAGGTGCGCGGTGTCCGAGGCCCACCAGCCCATCTTGTTCAGCGCTGTGCGCGTCAGGCCGGGCGAGTCGCACTCGACCAGCAAGGCCGACACGCCACCCGCACCTTTGTTGTTGGGGTCGGTGCGCACGGCCACAGTCAAATAATCGGCCCGCATACCGGAGGTGATGAAGACCTTTTCGCCACTGACCACGTAATGATCGCCGTCTCGCACCGCTGTGGTTTTGAGAGAGGCCACGTCCGAACCCCCGCCCGGCTCGGTCACGGCAAGGCCTGCGATCTTCTCGCCGCGCAAGACCGCGGGCAACACACGCTGCTTGAGCGCGTCGCTGCCATACGCATTGACAGGTGGCAAGCCAATGGTGTGCGACAGCAAAGAGGCTGAGACGCCACCGCTGCCCGAACGCGCCATTTCTTCGGCGGTAATGATGTGGTAAAAAATATCCGCCGGGGTGCCGCCCAAGGCCTCGGGGTAGCCGATGCCCAAAACGCCCAACCGGGCAATCTTGGCGTACAGCTCACGCGGAAAGCTTTCGGCCTCGTCCCATTCATTGACAAAGGGGGTGATTTCTCGGGCCACAAAATCACGCAGCGCAGCGCGGTAATCTGCGTGCTCGGCGTTGAAGTAATGCGGCAGTGCCTGGGTGTCCAACATGGCGTGCAACCTGAATGGTGATCGATGCCGCCAGCATAAACCCACACGGGCCAAGCTTCTTGTGCGAAGTGGTCACAGACCCCTAGGAAAACACGGATACACCGCCCAAGATTGTCACCTTTGTGCACTGCTTTTCTTCTGGGCGCAGCCAAGATGTCAGCCAGTCCACACAAGCTTTGGTCACTTCACTTGAGTTAATCTTGCGCCATGTCCCCTCTACATCTTGACTCTTCTTCCCGACGCACAGTCCGCATCGGTGGCGCCTCCGGTTTTTGGGGCGACAGCATGCTGGGCGCCACGCAATTGGTGGCTTCTGGCCTGATCGACTACCTGGTGTTTGATTACTTGGCTGAGACCACCATGGCCATCATGGCGTCGGTGCGCACCAAGAAGCCCGACATGGGCTATGCCACCGACTTTGTCGATATGGCCATGAAAGCCGTTTTGCCTGAAGTGATGCAACGCGGCATCAAAGTGGTGGCCAATGCTGGTGGCATGAACCCGCAAGCTTGTGCCGATGCGCTGCAAGCCTTGGCCCACAGCATGGGCCTGCACCCGAAAATTGCGGTGGTTCTGGGTGACGACATCAGCGCGCAGTTGCCCGCCTTGCGCGACGCAAACACCCGCGACATGTACCGCGGCGAGCCCTTGCCCGCGAAGGTGCTGTCGGCCAATGCCTATTTGGGCGCAGTGCCTGTGGCCCGTGCTTTGGCTGAAGGGGCAGACATCGTGATCACCGGACGCGGCGTGGACAGCGCCGTGACGCTGGGGCCTTTGATGCACGAGTTCGGTTGGGGCCCACAAGATTACAACCTGCTTGCAGGCGGCAGTTTGGCCGGGCACATCATTGAATGCGGGTGCCAAGCCACAGGCGGCCTGCACACCGATTGGCAAGACATTCCAGATTGGCCCAACATGGGCTACCCGATCATCGATTGTTTTGCCGATGGCAGCTTTGAATTGCATAAAACCCCGGGCACCGGTGGCAAGATTTTGCGCGCCGCCGTGGCCGAGCAATTGCTCTATGAAATCGGCGATCCGGGTGCTTACTTGTTGCCCGATGTGAGTTGTGATTTCAGGCAAGTCCACATTGAGCAACTCAGCCCTGAGCGTGTGCGTGTGTCCGGCGCTGTGGGGCGTGCACCCAGTGCGCACTACAAGGTGTCTGCCACCGCGATGGACGGTTTTCGCTGCACAGGCAGCATGTTGATCATCGGCATTGACGCGGCCGCCAAGGCGCGCCGTACCGGCGAATCCATTCTGGCCCGCACCCGCACCATGCTGCAGCAACTGGGCCTGCCGGACTTCACCCGCGCTACGGTCGATTTACTGGGCGCGGAAACGGTGTACGGTCCGCACGCCCGCGCAGGCGGCGCGCGCGAGGTGATGGTGCGCGTCATCGTCAGCCACCCGCTCAAACAAGCGCTGGAGATGTTCGCCAAAGAGATTTCGCCAGCCGGCACGTCCTGGTCGCCAGGCACCACCGGGCCGGGGGGCGGGCGGCCTTCGCCTTCACCGCACATCAAGCCCTTTTCATTTTTGGTCGACAAGGCCAGCGTGGCCGTGGAGGTGCGCATGGGCGAGAAGATTTGGCCGGTGGGCACACCTGCGGTGACTGCTTTGCGCGATGCGCCGATACTGGCTGCGCCTGCCGGATGGGTAGAGACGGGCGAGCCTGAAACTGAAGTGCCGCTGATTCGGCTCGCTTGGGCGCGCAGCGGCGACAAAGGCGACATCTCCAACATCGGCCTGGTGGCGAGGCGTCCTGAGTGGTTGCCGCTCTTGTGGGCACGCGTGACACCCACGGTGGTCAAAGCCTATTTCGCACACCTGGTGAAAGGCGACGTTGAGCGTTTTCATCTGCCCGGCATCGATGCCATGAACTTGGTGATGCATGAAGCCCTGGGCGGTGGCGGGCCTTCTTCCACACGCAATGACCCGCTGGGCAAGGGCATGGGGCAAATTTTGCTCGACATGCCGGTTCGGGTGCCCCAATCGGTGGCTTTACTTGTGTGAGCACATGGCGGGCTGCACGCTCCTGTCAACGCACAAGTGCCATGAAGCGTTGAAAGGGCGTGGCACTTTTGCCGCCTTTGAAAGAACTGAACATGTTTAAACATACGCTGATTGCTGCCGTTTTTGTCGCCTCCTCGGCCATGTCTTTGGCACAAACCGCCGTCGCACCGGCTAAACCGGCCACACCGGCTGCTGCGCCCGCCGCGGCAGCACCTGCCGCAGCAGCACCTGCAGCCCCGGCTGCCAAGCCAGCATCACCAGCGGCTGCCGCAGCGCCAGCGGCAGCACCCGCAGCCAAAACGGCAGCAGCTGACCCAGCTGTCAAAAAATCCAACAACGACATCTGTCACGACAAAACCAGCTCGGGCTATGCGTCGACCAAGAATTTCAAACCCTTCGCCACCATGGACGAGTGCATCAAGTCCGGTGGCCGCGCACCCAAAGCACCCGCGAAAGCCGCCAAATAAAACCGACACACCGGCTCCAAAGTCCGTGACCAAAATTCACTCGTAAAGCTGGCCTTGTGCCAGCAAGTCGGGCGTGCCGATCACGGCGTTCAAGCCATCAAAGTCGAGCATCTGGTTTTGCCAAGGCAGCGTGGTTTGGTGTTGGTGCAGACTGGCGTAATAGCCTTGCAGCGTATGCGCGACAGCGCGTGCGGTGCCCCCCGGAAAAATCACAATTTTGTAGCCGTACTGTGCCAACAACTCGGCGCTTTGCACTGGGGTTTTGCCACCCTCCACCATATTGGCCAGCATCGGCACGCGTTGTGCAAACTGCTGACACGCAATGTTCATTTGTTCGGGGCTGCGCACAGCTTCAATGAACAAGGCATCCACACCACAAGCCAGGTAGCGCTCGGCACGTTCTAGCGCAGCCTCAAACCCTTCAACCGCGACCGCGTCGGTGCGCGCCAAGATCAAGGTGTCTGCAGAGTGGCGCGCATCCAGCGCTGCGCGTAACTTGCCTTCCATCTCCGCCACAGGCACCACCCCTTTGCCATCCAAATGGCCGCAGCGCTTGGGGAAAGTTTGGTCTTCCATTTGAATCATCGCTGCGCCTGCACGCTCAAAATCGCGCACCGTGCGTTGAGTGTTCAAGGCATTGCCAAAACCGGTATCGGCATCCACGATCACGGGCACACGCACGCGGTCGGTGATGTGGGCCAAGGTGTGCGCCACCTCGGTCGCGGTGGTCAGTCCAATGTCAGAGCGGCCCAACAGCGTGTAGGCGATAGACGCACCCGACAGGTACAGCGCTTCAAAGCCGGCCTGCTCGGCAATCAAGGCACTCAACGCGTCATAGACCCCAGGGCACAGCAACACTTCGGTTTGGTTCAAACGATGTTTCAAATTCATGAGATTCCCTTAGGGTTGAATGGACCTGCCGGCTGCGGTGTTTGCCGCAATAAAGCCACCGGCTATGGCGCTGAGCAGACCATTGCCAGACAAATAGCCCCATACAGCATCACCCGAGACACCCCGCGCCGCGCCGCCAGCTGCCAGTAAATTAGGAAAGTGGCTGCCATCGGGTCGCAACACTTGGCACTGCGCATTGATGTCAAGCCCACCTTGCGTATGGAACAAAGCCCCTGTCACGCGTATGGCATGCCAAGGTGCTGTCAAGCTGCGCTTGAACTGTCGACCCGTGCGCGGGTCCCGGCCTTCTTGCACCGCAGCCAGGGTTTGAATTAAATCGTCTTCGGTGCAGCCGATATGCTGGGCCAATGCGGTCACATCGGCAAAGCTGTGCACCGCACCGGCCGCTTGTGCTTCGCAAAAGTCGGGGAAGTCTTGGGCGAAGGCCAGCAAGCGGTCGTCAAACACGTTCCATGCCTTGCCCCCTGGCTGCGCCAGCACATGCACAGCGGCTTCTGAGTAGCCCAGGGTTTCGTCATGAAAACGTTGCCCTGATGCGTTCACTTGCACGGCACCTTCCATCATCAAGGCCCAGGTAATGAGCGCACCTTGCGGCACGGCCCAAGAGCCGTGACCTTGATACCCTCCCAAGTCAGCCAATTGGGCGCCGAGTTGCTGACCCCATTGAATGGCGCTGCCATCGTTGCCAACATGACCTGCATAAATTGCATCGCTCATTTCGGGCAACATAGTTTTTACCAAATCGCTGTTGCCGCCAAAACCATTGCATGCCAACAGCACTGATTCGCAACTGAGTTGCTCCATTTTTCCATCAGGTCTGACAAAGCCTAAGCCCAGCACCTGATCGGCATCATTGACATACAAGGTGGTCACCTGTGCTTCGGTCAGCACGACCACGCCCGCCGCTTCAGCCGCGCTGTGCAAGCGCGTCATCAAGCCGGCACCTGTTTTTTCGGGCACGGCATGCATGCGGTGCACGCTGTGCCCAGGGTATAAAAAAGTGTCCAGTACCTGCCACGGGACTGCATGGGCTTGCGCCAAAGCGTCCATGGCAGGGCCGATGGCGCGGCTGTAGGCATTCACCAATACAGGCGCAGCTCGGCCATGGGCCTTGGCTTGAATGTCTTTTGCCAACAACTCAGGTGTATCTGCAATGCCTTGGGCTTGTTGCGCCTGCGTGGCTGCAGCGGGCACAAAGCCCGAAGACAATGCGGTCGATCCCGTCGGTAAAACATCACGCTCCAACACAACACACGCCACCCCGAGTTGGCTCAGCGTCAAAGCCGCTGTCAGGCCGCAGGCCCCTGCGCCCACGATCGCCACCGCTGTATGCACCGGAGCGCTGAAGTGGGCCACATGGTCGACCAAGGGACTCATAATGTGGCGACAAATTCGGCGCAGGTCATCACCTCGGCCACCGACGCCATATCGCTTAATGCGGCTTGTTGCGCTGCGTCTGTGAAAGTGGCACAGCCATCACTGAGCACCACGGTGCGGTAGTCACGCATGTGGGCGTCGCGCACCGTGCTGGCCACGCCCCCATTGGTGACAATGCCGCAGACCACCACGGTGTCCACGCCTGCGCGGCGCAGCACCCAGTCAAGTTGGGTATTGAAAAAGGCCGAATACGCCACCTTGCAGACCGACACGTCGACCCAAGGTGCAATCACGTCCACATTGGCTTGGCCCCAACTGCCCGGCGCAAAGTCGCCTGCGCGCAAAAATGGGCGGCGCTCAAGCAGGTGGGGTGAGATCATGGGTTGGCCAAGCGCGTCTGGCCACAAGGTGAACAAGCTGGCCGCCACCAGTCCATGGTGCTGTTTGACGGCTTCGGCGACAGGGGCCACGCGCGCGGGCAACAGCAAAGCTTCAGGACTGACGGTACGGCCTCTCGCGTACGCGCCCTCCGGCGCGAGAAAGTCGTTTTGCAAATCCACAATCACCAGGCCGATGCGGCGCGGTGTATTAGCACATGTGGAGGATGTGGCGGCTTGCGTGCTGCTGTGGCTCATGGGGACTTCCTTTCCACCAACAAATTACCCAAGGTATCAACGCGGGCACTGAAGCCGGGTTCTAACCACACGGTGGTGTCGGCTTGTTCCAAAATAGCGGGACCTGCCACCTGAGCCGAAACCGGCAGATCAAGCCGCGCATAGCGCTGAGCGTCCCACCACTGGCCGGCGTGGTAAACGCGCTGCACGCCGAGCGGCGTGATGCTGCCAACGCCCTGGGGTGCCAGAACGGCCAGATCGAACTTGGGGCGCACGCCAATACGGGCGTAGCGCAAATTCATGACGCGAATCACCATGCCTTTAAGGACACGGCCAAACGAAGCTGCATAGGTTTTTTCGAACGCCAACTGAATGCTTTCACGGCTGATGTCGCCGGCGTCTAAGGTCACTTGAATGGTGTGGGTCTGCCCCATGTAAAGCATGTCCAATGCCACCACTTCTTGCACCCTTTCAAAGCGCACGCCCGCAGAGTCTAGGCGTTTTTGGCAGGCTTGGGCCAGATGCGCTAAAAGCGACTGGAGTTGCACCAAGTCCAAATCGAGCAAGGATTTGTTCAAGGTCTGCACCGCGTCGTGTCGCATGTCGGCCATCACGCAGCCGAGCGCCGAGGTCACACCCGGATAACGCGGCACGATGGCGGTGGTGACGCCCACCTCGCGCATCATGGCGCAAACATGCAAGGCACCACCGCCGCCAAACGGCATGTAGGCAAACTGGCGTGGATCGTGGCCGCGCTCGATCGACACCACCCGAATGGCACCTGCCATCTTGGCATTGGCCACGGTCAAAATAGCTTCTGCTGCAGCCAACACCTCCAGGCCCAAAGGCGTGGCCACATTTTTTTGAATCGCCAATTTGGCGGCCTCGGCATCCATCGCTTGCAACAAACCACCGCCCAGAGGACGGTCTGCCGCAATGCGACCCAACACCACATTCGCATCGGTCACCGTCGGTCGGGTATTGCCGCGGCCATAACACACTGGGCCAGGGTTACTGCCCGCCGACTCAGGGCCGACCTGCAACATGCCACTGGCATCCACCGAAGCGATCGAGCCACCGCCGGCGCCGATCGTTTCAATTTGGATCATGGGCGAGCGCACGACCAGCCCAAAGTCGATCGAGGTTTGCGCTGCCAGCGATGCTTCACCGTTGGCCACCAACGACACATCAAATGAAGTGCCGCCCATGTCACCCGTGATCACGTTGAGGAAGCCCGATGCTCGCGCCACAGCAGCGCAAGCAATCACACCTGCCGCAGGCCCTGACAGCGCCGTTCGCACCGGCACATCGCATGCAGTTTCGCGTGACATCACGCCGCCGTTGCTTTGCACAATCAGCAACTCACCGCTGAAGCCCTGGCCGCGCAAGTCTTCTTCCAGCTTGGCCAAGTAGCTGCCCACCACCGGTTGCAAGGCCGCGTTCAAAGTGGCGGTAGAGCAACGCTCGAACTCGCGAATTTCAGGCAACACCTCACTGGCCGAAGTGACATAAGGGTTTGGCCAGATGGCGCGCACTGCGGCTACAGCCTTTTGTTCGTTGATGGGGTTGGCATAGGCGTTGATGAAAAAGACGCACACGGCTTCACAGCCCGCGTCCAACAACGCCTGGCTTTGGGCGCGCACCTGGTCCAAGTTGACCTGCGTGTGCAAGCTGCCGTCAGCCAACACACGCTCGTCAACCTCCAGGCGCAGGTCGCGTGGCACCACGGGCGTGAAACTGCCGCGCAGCCCCCAGGTTTGAGGGCGATCACGGCGACGCATTTCCAGTACATCCCGAAAACCCCGCGTTGTAATGATGCCGGTGCGTGCCACCTTGCGCTCTAACAAGGCATTGGTGCCCACGGTCGTGCCGTGCACGATGGTCGCCAAGGTGGACGCAGCGCCTGTTGATGGCGATGAGGCATCTCTGACACGCATGACACCGTGCATGAACCCGCGCGCTTCTTCGCCACGGGTGGACGGGACTTTGACGATGCGAGCGGAACCATCTCGTTCGTCCAGCACAAACAAATCGGTGAAGGTGCCGCCGACATCAACACCCACGACCAGATGTGCCGTTTCAGAGTTTGTGATGCTCATGATGTGGCCTTTGTATTGGCCGTATTGGCATCATTGACATAACCCAAGGCCACGTCGTGTTCACGCGCTGCGGCGTCGCGTCCTGCAGCAGGCCCCCAACCCCCACCACCAGGTGTTTCCAAACGCACGCGTTCGCCTTTTTTAAGTTGAATACCCAACATCTTGGACACCATCGGGGGCTTACACCATTGGCCTTCGTGCTGGTAGGAGAAAACATTGGGCAAGGCCTCTTCGCCGCCCGCAATGCCTTGGGGTGAGGCTTTGCCACGCTCGCCAAAGATGAAGGCTTCAGCACTTTCTTCAAGCAACTCGATTTCATACACGGCACCCAGGCCACCTCGGTATGTGCCGTCGCCACCGGAGTTAGGGCGCAGGGACCATTCGGTGAAGCGCACCGGATACGCTGCCTCCAAAATTTCCAGCGGAGGAATCGTGGCGGTTGAAATCGGTGCATTGCTGTGGCTCAGACCATCACCGTTGCTGTGGCCTCCATGGCCGCCGCCAAAAAAGCTGAACATAACCCAGCGCTGGCCTTTGCGCGCAGCGTCGGTTCGATGACCGGCGATAGACAAGGCATTGATGGTGCCATAGGCATGAGCGACAGCGCGTTGAGGGTCCGCCAAGGACGTGGCGCTGAAGATGACATCGATCATGCGCAAAATGGTTTCGGTATAGCCTCCCACGGGACGTGGGCGCGCAGCGGAAATCACCAAACCATCGGGCAACACAAAGTCCACCGCATCCAACACGCCGGCGTTGGCTGGGACATCAGGGAACACATGTTTGAGGGCTACGTAACAGGCGGCTACGGCAGTGGCACGCGAAATATTCACGGGACCAGCACACTGCGGTGAGGTCCGGGAAAAATCGAGTGTCATGCGATCGCCTTGGACCGTCATGTCCAAGGCAATGGTCAGAAACTCGTCTTTCACGCCATCGTTGTCGAGCACGTCTTCAAAGCTGTAACGGCCATCGGGCAAGTTCTGAATGTGGGCACGCATCAACACCAGAGCGCGTTTGCGCAACTCGCCCATGGCTTGCAACACCACACCATCACCATATTCGTCAAGCAACCCATCCAAGCGTTTGATACCCAGTGCCAAGGCTGAGAGCTGACCGCTCAAGTCGCCCCACAAGCTGTCGGGCAGCCGCGTGTTGGCGCGCAAGATGGCCAGCACATCCTCATCCAACTGGCCTTGCCGCACGATGCGCACTGGCGGAATTTGCACCGCTTCTTGCCAGCACTCTGTCGCAGCAGGATTGTAGTTGCCGGGCACAGCCCCGCCCACGTCATGCCAGTGCGCGGCGGACGCCAAGTAACAAAACAGCTGTCCGTTGCGAAAGAAAGGACGCACCAACTTGAAATCGTTGGCGTGGGTGCCGCCTTCGTAAGGGTCGTTGAACAACCAGATGTCGCCGTCGACCATACCGCCGCGCTCTTGCGCCACACGGGCAGCAGCGCGCACGGCAAAAGCCATGGCCCCCACAAACACGGGCAGCCCCGATTTGCCTTGCACCAAAGTGTCGCCACTGTGTGCATCGTACAAACCGTGACAGGCGTCATGCGCCTCGGCAATGATGGGGTTGAACGCGCTGCGGTACAGCGTGGCGTCCATTTCATCGGCAATTTGCTCCAAACGTCCCTTGAGCACGGCGAGCGTGACGGGATCGAGTGCGGTCGCAGCGTTGTGATCACGCATGGCTTTTTCCTTGGCTGCGTTGTTTCAATACATTCATCAAACCTCCCGCATGGATCATGTTCATTAAAAAATCAGGAATAGGCTGGCAAGCCAACAGAATGCCATCGCCACGTTGAACACCTGCAGGCAACAAAGTCACCGCATCACCGTCCTGCAACTGTTCGGCCTCAGGGCAGGTCAAGAGCAACAAGCCGAGGTTGAAAGCGTTGCGAAAAAATAAGCCACTGAATGACGGAGCAATGACGGCTCGAACGCCCAAATGCACGAGCACTCCGGCGGCCTGTTCGCGCGAGGAACCAATGCCAAAGTTGGGGCCCGCCACCAGCACGTCGCCAGCGCGCACCCCGTCCGCAAAGTCAGGGCGCACGGCTTCGAGGCAATGCTGGGCGATGACGTCGATGCCATTCTTCATGTACAGGCCAGGGGCCAGGGCATCGGTGTCCACGTCGGCGCCCAGTTTCCACACACGCGATGTCTTCATAACAGCTCCCGCACATCGCTGATGCGGCCTCGCAGTGCCGAAGCCGCTACCGTCCAGGGTGATGCGAGGTACACCTGCACACTGGCAGGTCCCATGCGGCCTTTGAAATTACGTGCAGTGCTGGAGACGACTCTGGCTCCTTCTTCAAAGGTAGCGCCGTACCCTGCGCATGCGCCGCAGCTGTTAGGCAACACCTGCGCTCCCGCATCGCGCAACACCTGCATCACGCCTTCGCTTTCAGCCTGCGCTTGATCGCGCGCACTGGCCGGGGCCACCAACAGGCGAACGCCTTGCGCCACGCGGTGACCGCGCAGCACCTGGGCAGCTGCCCGCAAGTCTTCAAGCTTGGCACCGGTGCAAGCGCCGATGTAGGCCACGTCCAAGGTCACATCGGCATAGTCACCCACGGCACGCGTATTGGCAGGACTGTGCGGCGCCGCCACTTGGGGGCTGAGGCCTGCGGCATCAAACTGAAAGTCCTCACAATCAGCACCCGGATCGCTGTGCCAATCGTGCGCCTTACGCAACGCGTCTTCGCTCACACCCACGGCGCGCAGGTATTCGCAAGTGATGTCGTCGGCTGCAATCAGCCCCGCTTGGGCGCCCATTTCAGCACTCATATTGGACAGCGTCATGCGCTCTTGCATGCCCAAACCCATCACCGCCTCGCCAGCAAACTCGACCGCTTGGTATTGGCCGCCGTTCATGCCAAAGCGGGCAATCATGAACAGCATCATGTCCTTGGCGCACACGCCGCGCGCCAATTGACCCGCCCACTGCATGCGCAAAGTACGTGGCACCTGAAGCCAAATTTCACCTGTCACCACCACACCCAGCATCTCGGTCGCGCCAATGCCAAACATGTAGGTGCCAAAGGCCCCTCCGGTGGGCGAATGCGAATCTCCACCGACACACATCATGCCGGGGTGCAAATGGCCCCGCTCAGGCAACACCACATGGCAAATACCCTCTGAATCAATCACATTGGGCAAACGCCACTCACGCGCGGCATCGCGCGCGATTTGCACAATACGCTGCGAGTCCGCATCTTGCGCGGGCACATAGTGGTCCATCACCAGCACCACTTTGCTGGGGTCCCAAATCTGTGCACCCAGATCATCGAGCATGGGCTTCAATCGGCGCGGGCCAGAGGAGTCGTGGAACATGGCGAGGTCCACCTGACAGGTCACCACCTGACCCACCGATACGTGAGGCAGGCCTGCGGCACGCGCAATCAGTTTTTGGGCCAAGGTTTGCGGCAACTCGGCTGATGAGGAGGGGTGTGTCATTCGGGCTTGGCTCCAGAAAACTTCACCACCTCACGCCACCGGGCAATGTCGGTCACCACAAACTGGGCAAACTCTTGTGGACTGTTACCCACAGGTGTGGCACCTTCGGCTTCGATGCGTCGACGCACATCTGGACTTTGCACTGCTGCCCGCGCGGCATCACTCCAGGTACGCAAAAGATCAGGGGGCAACTTGGCCGGACCAAACAATCCAAACCAGGCACTCGATTCAAAGCCCGGCAATGTGTCGGCAATCACAGGCACATCAGGCAAAGAGGACAATCGTTGAGCGCTGGTCACGCCCAGCGCCTTGAGTTTGCCTGCACGAATGTGCTGTTGCACATTGCCCACCGCAGCAAACATCAACTCCACCTGGCCGGCCAACACATCTTGTACTGCGGGTGCCGTGCCGCGATAGGGAATGTTCACAATGAAAACCCCCGCTTTGAGCTTGAAGGCCTCACCGGCCAAATGCAATGAAGAGCCCAAAGCGCCAATCGCAAAGTTGAGCTTGCCAGGTTGTTTTTTTGCCAAGGCCACCAATTCAGCCACGTTCTTGGCGGGCAATGACGGGTGCGCGACCAACACAGAAGGCGAAGTGGAGACCATGGTCAACGGGGTGAAATCTTTCACCGGGTCAAAAGGCAAACGCGGATACAGCGAAGCATTGATGCTGTGGCTGGTAAAACTCATCAGCAAAGTCAAACCATCGGGTGCCGCACGGGCCACGGCTTCAGCCGCCAAGTTGCCCCCTGCACCTGGGCGGTTTTCTACCACCACGGTACGGCCCAGTTGCTGACCCATGGCATGGGCCACGGCACGGGCCATGGTGTCTGTGCTGCCCCCCGCTGGTGCACCGACCAATATACGCACCGGTGCGTTCGCAATTGGGCTTTGTGCCCAAGAGGCCTCGGCCAGAAAGACCCACAACAAGGACACACACAAAGATCGTCTCAATTGCATACGCTACCTTACACGCCCAAATAGGCTTGCCGCAGGGTGTCGCTGGCCATGAGCTCAGCCGGCATCCCCGAAAATCGAATACTGCCGTTTTCCATCACATAGGCGCGGTCTGCAATGTCAAGCGACTGGCCCACGTTCTGCTCCACCAGCAACACGGCCAAACCGCTTGCACGCAGTTGAGCAATGAGGGCAAATAACTCTTCCACCAACAACGGTGACAAACCCAGTGAGGGCTCGTCCAAAATCAAAAGTTTGGGCTCGGCCATCAAACCACGGCCAATGGCCAGCATTTGTTGCTCACCACCACTCATGGTGCCGGCCAGTTGCGCTTGGCGCTCACGCAAGCGCGGGAAGGTGTCAAACACGTAGGCTAAATTGTGAGCCCGGTTCGCACGCGCGCGGGCAAAAGCCCCCAGCTCCAAGTTGTCCAAAACGCTTAGGTTAGGAAACACCTTGCGACCTTCAGGCACCTGAATCAAGCCTGCTTGAACGACCCGCTTGTAGTGGACGCCTGTCAAGTCTTGTCCATCGAAGATCACGCGCCCAGCCCAAGTAGGAACCAAGCCCGACACGACCGAGTTGAGCGTCGTTTTGCCAGCGCCGTTGCTGCCCAGCAAGGCCACCAGTTCTCCTTGGCCAACGCGCAGATCAACGCCACGCAACACCTCGACTGCGCCATAGCCTGCGCGCAGGCCTTCGATCCTGAGCAAATCTCTCATGCGATCTCCTGCTGCAATGCGCGTAAACGCGCTGCGGTGCCGTGCCCCAGGTAGGCTTCAATCACCTGCTGGTTTTGGGTGACCTCACGGGGTGTTCCTTGGGCAATCAATTGACCTTGAGACAGCACCCAGACATGCTCCGCCAGATTCATCACGGCTTGCATCACGTGCTCAATCATCAACACCGTGACGCCGCTGCTCACCAAGCCCCGCACCACAGGCAGCATGTCTTGAATTTCTTGCGGGTTCAAGCCCGCCAACACCTCGTCCAACAACAAGAGCTTGGGTTGGGTGGCCAAGGCGCGTGCCAACTCCAATCTTTTGCGCCCAGCCACGGTCAACTCACCGGCGGGTTGATCGAGTTGGCCATACAAGCCCACTCGCTGTGCCACGGCTTCTGCGGCAGACAACGCGTCGCTGCGTTTGGCGTGCACAAGGTGTGCCCCCACGGCAATGTTTTCACGCACCGTTTGCGAAGCAAAAGGTTGCACGATTTGGAAGGTACGCGCAAGCCCCAAAGCAGCGTTCAGGTGCGGCGCACGACCTGTGATGTCTACGCCGTCAAAATTCACACGACCCGAGTCGGGCAACAAAAAACCCGACATCAATGCAAACAGTGTGGTTTTGCCCGCGCCGTTAGGCCCGATCAACGCGGTCAAACTGCCCGCAGGCACACGCAAGCTCACATCATGAACAGCCCGCAAGCCGCCAAAAGAACGCGACACGTGACTGACTTCTAACAAGTTCATGCACGCCCCTTTTTGTCGGGCATGATGAACTTGGTTCTTTTGAACCAACCCAGCCCGATGCCGCCCACACCACGCGGCAAGAACATGACGATCAAGACCAACACACTGCCATAGACCACCATGTTGATTCCGGGCAATTGACCAAAAAGATTGCGCGTCACATCGGCCAATACGTGCAAGGCCAAGGCGCCAACTACGGGCCCCCACAGTGTGCCCATTCCCCCCACAATAGCGCCAACCAAGGCTTCGACCGAAGTCTGCGGGCCAAAGGCCAAGGCCGGGTCAATGTACTGAAATACCTGCACATAAAACGCACCGCCCGCGCCCATCAGGCCACCCGACAAAACGGTCGCCCACAGTTTGACCAAAAAAGGGTTGACACCAATCGCGCGGGCGGCATCTTCGTTGTCTCGCACCGCCTGCAAGTAGGCGCCAAAACGGGAGTGACGCAACCCAGCGGTGACGCACAAAGCCAACGTGACCAAGCCCAAAATCAGCCAAACGTACCCAGCCCGCGAGGCGAACTGCATATTGCCCACCGATTCACGCAACGGCAGCATCAGGCCCACCCCCGCACCCGTGAACGGCACCGACAGCGCGACGATGCGAAACACTTCGGCAAAGGCCAGCGTGACCAGCGCAAAATAAGAGCCCTTGAGTCCGTAGCGAAACGACAAGGCCCCCACAAACAAGCCCACAGCGGCGCTCGCAGCCATGGCCAGCACCAGCGTAGCCCAAGGGTTCAGGCCCAGATGCACCTGGGCCATGGCTTGAACATAAGCCCCTGTCCCAAAAAAAAGCGCATGGCCAAAAGAAAACTGGCCCCCAAAACCGCCCAGGACATTCCAGGCTTGCGCGAGCAAACAAGCGTACAACGCCATCATCACGAAATTAAGAACCACGCCCGAATCGGTCAGCAAGGGAATACTGCCCACCAGCAAGACAAACAGCGCAATCGCTCGAAAGTCTTTCATGCGCGCGCTCCAAACAAACCTTGTGGACGGAACAACAACACGGCAATGAAGATGGCAAATATGCCGACCTGTCCCAGCGATTCACCCAAATACAAACCACCAACGGACTCGACCACGCCAATCAGCAAGCCGCCGACCAAGGCGCCCACAAAACTGCCCATGCCACCCAACACCACGATGGTGAAAGCCACCAGCACAAAGCCACTGCCCACCAGGGGGTTGACGTAATACGCGGGCAACAAAAAGCATGCGGCCGCACCCAAACAGGCCAACCCAATGCCAAAGCACATGGCATACACATGGTCCACATCGATGCCCATCAAACGGGCGCCGTGTTTTTCTTTGGCCACAGCACGAATGGCACGACCCAAGTCGGTGTAACGCATCACCGCCAACAACACGCTCGAGACCACCAGCGCCCCAGCAAAGGCCACTAACTTGGGCAAGGCAATCATGGCCGGTCCAATGTTGACGGTGGTCAGGGTGTAGGCGGTTTCAATGTTGCGCGTATCAGATTTGAAAAACAACAATGCCAAATTTTCTAAAACGATGGACAGCCCCAGAGTGACCAGCAAGATGTTTTCATCCTTGCCATGACTGGCTCGGTTGATCACCCCCCTCTGCAGCAGATAGCCCAAAGCAAACATGGCAGGCACCATGATGGGCAAGGCCATATAGGGGTCAATGTCCAGTTTTTCTTTTAAAAAATACACGCCGTACAAAGCCACCATCAACGACGCCCCATGGGCGAAGTTGATGATGTGCAAGACACCATAGATGAGGGTCAGCCCCAGGGCAATCAACGCATAGACCGCCCCTGTGGTGATGCCGTTCAGCACGGAGGCAAATAAAATAGACACATCAAACATGGCGTGGCTCAAAAGTGCAGCTTAGACTTTCAACGGAAAGACGGGATCCACTTCGCGGTAGTCACGGGGAATGATCACCTTGATGTCGCCCTTCACGACCTGGGTCATCAGCGGTTGAGCACCCATGTTTTGGCCGTTGACAAATTGCGTAGCACCATAGGGCATGATGTGGTCCGAAAAAGTGCTCTTGTTCAAGGCATCGATGATGGCGGCTCGGTCAGTCGATTTGGCGCGCTCAATGGCATCAGCTAACAAGCGCATCGCCGTGTACGCCATGAACACCTCGTAGCTGAAGAACAAGTTCTTGGCTTCCACACGTTTCTTCAGTTCCAAGGAACGCTTGTCGCGCGGGTTGAACCAATGGTTGCAATCAATGATGCCGTTGGCCGCATCGGGAAATTCTTTGACAAACTTGTAGCTCGATGCGGCTCCACCCAAGACAGAATAAATCGCTTTCGGCGTGACTTTTTGCTGTTGCATCGTACGCACCAACAAGGCGTATTCGTTGTAGTAGTTGGCCGGGATCACGATGTCCGGGTTGATCTGTTTCATGCGCAACACGATGTTATTGAAATCACGCGTCGGGTTGGCGTGCTTGACGATTTCTTTGACCTCGTAGCCATAACCCGGCAGCTCGCGTGCCAATAAGTTGGCCGTGCCACTGCCAAACAATGACTCTTCATGAATGATCATCACCGTGCGGGCAGGTTTGCCCGCAGCGGTGTTGAGCACGTGCAAATTAGCCACCGCCACTTCTGCGCACTTCTTGTAGCCGGGCCCAAAGCGGAAAGTATTTTTCAAACCACGCTCGACAATTTGATCTGCCACGCCCACGTCCACCACATGGGGCAGGTTGTACTTGGCTGCAGCCTGGGTGGTGGCTAAGCAAATGGCCGAGGCAAAAGCCCCCACAATCGCACTCACGCCCGCTTCATTCATCTTCTCGACTTCAGCCGCACCCGCTTGCGGGGTGGATTGGGCGTCGCCCAACAAGGCCTCGATCTTGGCGCCGCCCAGCGACTTGATGCCCCCGGCTTTATTGATGTCTTCAATCGCCATCAATACGCCCTCACGGCACTGTTGACCTGAATACGCCAGAGCACCAGTGACGGGATGCAAGACACCCACCTTCACCGTTTTAGGCTGCGCGCCGCCAACCAAAGGAAATGCCAAAGCCGAAGCTGCGGCGGCTGAATGCCCCATAAACTGACGACGTGAAGTCATGATCTGCTCCTTATAAAAATCAATGAAAGTTGGCCGATAACTCTTTGCTGACCCAGACCTTGGCATCAATACTGCCAACCGGAGACAACTGCATTTGGTATTCATAACGGTCCGGGCGGTACAAACCATGCAACCACTGAATGGGCTTGTCGTCGACATCAAAAATAAGGCGGCTCACCGCCAACAAAGCCGAACCCACGGCAATGTCCAAATGTTGGGCCATGCTGACGTCAGCCAACTTGGCCGAAATGCTTTGCTCTGCGCGCCCCAATTTGACCCCCGATTCTTCGAGCAACATCAGGATGGGTTTTTGCGCCAACTCCTTGCGGCCAAATCCATTGGCAATGCGCTCGGGCACCCAAGTGGTGATGTGAGAGATCGGACCCTCTTTGTTGTGACGCACGCGCTGGGCCTTTTGAACCCACTCGCCGCAGGGCAATTCCAACGCTGTGGCGACGTCAAGGGGCGCGGACATGCGCTGTACCGACAGCACCTTGACAGAAGTATTCAAACCCATATTGACCAGGTTTTCAAGCAAGCCCGTCAGCCGCGCTTGCTGGACATGGGGATGGCCAACATCCACCGGCTGAGGGCTGCGTTGCACCAGTGAACGGGTACCACGCCCCGGCTCACGGCTGATCAAGCCCTCTTGCGCCAATTGTGCCAAGGCTCGCCTTACCGTCACGCGAGCCACCGCGTAATGCTTCATCAGCGCCAACTCGCCGGGCAGGCCTTGGTCAAACTTGCCTTCGTGCAATTGCTCACGCAAAACCAGATACACCTGGTGGTACTTTGGCAATGGCATGACCGAATTCATGGGGGTCATGATCATCCAGTTCTATTGTTCTGTCAATAGAACATTTGCACCTCAAATGGCGTCTTTATTCAAATCAACTGGGAACTCCAGGCCCTTTGGCGTAGTTCGATCTCGTCGTCAAAAGGACGACAGATTGACGAAAAACGAACTTTCAGAAAGTCTTAAGAACAAGTCGATACCTCCACGCCATTAACGCCCACTGCCAAGTCAGTTTTTACTCAGCTCCATCAGCATACGGCTCATCAGATACAGACGTGGAACAATCGAATCTACTTCTATGTACTCATCCTTGGCGTGATAGCCCCACCCCGCCAGTCCGAAGCTTTCGATGACTGCAGCTTTGTCCGAACGCGCTGCAAATGCGGCATCGGTTGCGCCACCCGTCATGGGAATGATGTCCAATTTCCGGTCCAGCTCCTGGTAAATGGCTTGCGCTTTTTCAGCCAGCGCCTTGGCTTTAGCGCCGCCTTGGTAAGGGGGGCGGCCACCAAGCAAGGTAATGCGGGTTTCCGTTTCAGGGATCAATTTTTGGGTATTGACCATGTTTTGCAATGTCGCTTGCAATTTTTCAGCAGCCCCCGGCAGAGAGGTGCGCACATCGGCAGATGCAAGTGCTTTATCGGGGATTTGATTGCGCACAGTGCCCGCTTGCGAGACGGTCCAATTGAGTTGTACACCTGGGATGCTTTTGTAGGCATCGCGCGTTTGCACAATCTGATGGCTGAGTTCGACCAAGGCATTGCGTCCCGAATCCGGGGCCGCTCCAGCATGCGACGTGCGCCCAGTCACTTGCATGTCCATGCGCGTGGCACCACTGGCACCCAAAAGCACGGCTTCATTTTTAGCCACGGCTTTGGCTGCTGTGGGCTCACATGACAGCACCACATCATGTTGATCGGCCAATTGGGATATGCGTTCTCCCGAACCGATGGAGCCCACTTCTTCATCGGGATTGAACAGCACGGTAATTTGCGCATAGTCTTTCCATCCCCGGTCCTTGAGGAGGTTCAGGCTGTGCAAAATCACGGCGATACCGCCTTTGTCGTCTGCAATGCCGGGGCCATAGATCCGATTGCCATCGACTTTATAACCCTGCGTGCTCAGAATGCCGGTTTGATACACGGTGTCCATGTGGGCTTGCAGCATGTATTTTTTCTGGCCGGTGCCTTGCAATTTACCAACCACGATGTCTGCGCCTGCGCCTGCGGTTGTTTTGTGGCGCTCTGTGGCAAAGCCCAGCGCTTTCAAACGCGACTCGACCCAGTTGGCCATTTGTGCCAGGCCCTTCAAGTCCCCACTACCCGACTCGATCATGACCATTTGACGAAGGCTCTCGATGAACTCCGTCTGCGCATTCTCTGCAGCTGTTTTAAGCGCCATATCAGTCGCTGCATGCGCTATTGGGGTCCATGAAAACACGGCAGTGAGGAGTGCCGAGGAAAATAAAGCGCTGAGTTTCAACATAGTGAGTCCAATCATTCCTGTCAATTTAAAGTCCTTACACCTAGCAGCCAGGCCAACTGCCTTTTATTCTTCTCCCTACAATCTTGTGTACCGGCCACCCAGGAGAATGCCACAGCCGAAACCCGCAAAGGGATGTCCCCATGCTGAAATCAAAATTTCTTTTTGCAATGATGAGCAGCTTTAAGAAAGGCGGATTCAAGTTCGAAGCGCAACGCGCTTTAAAGATTGATGGAACACCTCTGAAGGTGTTTTGAATCATTTTAATTTCCTCCTCATCAACCGTACTCATCAAGCACTTCCTATTCATTCAAATGTGCTCGCACGAACTGGCGGAAATAGGCCATAGCCGGCGCCTCGGTGCGCCCGGCAAGCGTCACATAGGCAAAGCGCGCCGTGGCCCGTAAGCGGGGTTTGAGGGGGAGCTCTACCAGGCTTCCATCCTTGAGACGGTCACGTGCCGCTGCAATCACCCCCAGATAGATCGCATCAGTCTGCGCAACAGTGGCAAGCAGGCCGTTGATATCGTCGCAGCGCAGGGCGACCATTTCAGCGGGGTTAGCCTGCAGGCCATATTGGTCCACAAGTAAACGTGCCACCTCATCCGAAAGCGGAATGCACGCCACTGGAAAGCGCAACACCTCTGACAGGCTGACCGACCTCTGGCGGCCCAGAGGATGCTTGTCACGAACCACAAGGCCAGCCTTGAGTTCGACCAGCGATTCGATGTTGAGGTCAGCGCTCGGTATCACGCGGTGCATGTCCACCACCATGGCATCGATCTGACGGCTGCGCAACTGCTGGATCTGCAGTTCCACTGGCCCTTGCGTGACGGCTACCCGCATCCCTGGCTGGGAGGCGGCTGCGCACATCAGCGGCACCATCAACAAGGCAGCGGGGCCAGAGCCAAGGCCCACGCTGATAGTGCCGCGACCGCCTTCCTTGAGCAGCTTGGCGCTGTGGCGCAGCTCGGATGCATCTCTCACAATATGCCGCGCCCGAGACACCACGTCCAAACCCAAAGGCGTGAGCTCATTGCGTTTGCCAATGCGGTCCAGCACCTTGCCGCCCAAATCTTCCTCGAGGCTTTGAATGCTTCGGCTGAGTGCCGATTGGGTGATGAACAGTTTCTCGGCAGCACGGCTGAACGAGCCGATGTCGGCCAGGGCCAGCAGGTGTTCCAGGTGCTTGATATTCATCTCGGATGGCTTTCTATTTTCATGAGAAAAATGAATGATAACGAGAAAAATAAGTCATTGGACACATTGAATTGGGGCAACTACTATTCAATTCATCACCCTGTCACATCCACTTTTTTTGGAGCCCGCTATGCACCCCACACGCCGCGCCTTGATTCGTCATTGCAGTGCACTGTTTGCAGGCCTTGCGTTGGCCGCAGCCGTTGCCGCGCAGACCTACCCGTCCAAACCCGTCAGCATGATCGTGGCGTTTCCACCGGGTGGTGGCTCTGATGTGCTGGGCCGCGCCGTTGGCAAAGGCATGGCAGAAGTTTTCGGCCAGCCCATCATCGTCGAAAACGTCGTTGGCGTGGGTGGCTCCCTTGGTGTGGTCAAAGCAGCAAATGCCCAGCCTGATGGCTACACCCTTTTGGCGGGTTCCCCATTGGAGCTGATCTACACCCCGTTGGGTGTGGCCGCCGCGAAAAACAAGCCGGAAGACATGCGCCTGGCCGCGCTGGTGGGGCACACACCCATTGCGATCGCTGTGCGCAAGGACTTGCCAGTGAACACCTTGGACGAGTTTGTAGCTTTCGCCAAGAAGGCAGAGAAGCCTCTTAGCTATGGCTCCACGGGCATGGGTTCCCTCTACCACCTGATGGCTGAAAAAGCCCTGCAAACAGCGGGTGCCCGTGGCTTGCACGCACCCTACAACGGCATGGCGCCCTACCTCAAAGACTTGATGGGCGGTGTGCTTGACTTTGCGGTCGTCCCCCTGGTTGGCCCGGTGATTGGCGCCATCGAGAGTGGTCAGATCAAAGCGCTGGCCTTGGCCTCCAGCCAACCACTGGCACGCCTACCTAAGTTGCCACTGGCAAGCGCCACCAAAGGCTTTGAAGACTATCAATTCAGCATCTGGATTGGCGTCGTAGCGAGTGCCAAGACGCCAAATTCACAAATGGCCGCCGTACACAAAGCCACCTATACAGCCCTGGGCAACCCGGAGATTCGCAAAATTATTGAGACTGCAGGCAGCACCGTGGCAGAACCCATGACCCTCGCACAGCTTGACGTCTTCTACAAAAAAGAAGCGGTCACAGCTGCTGCGATCGCCAAGTCAATCAAGCTGGAACCTCTGTAAGCCCATGTCAGCCACATTGTCAGCCCTGCAATCCCGCGCCAGTGACTTCACCGCGCTGCGTCGTGACATTCACCAGCACCCCGAGATCGGATTCCAGGAGTTTCGCACCAGCGACCTGGTGGCTGAGCGCTTGCAGCAATGGGGCTATGAAGTCACACGCGGCTTGGGTGGCACGGGTGTTGTGGGTCAGCTCAAACGCGGCAGTGGCGCACGCAAGTTGGGCCTACGGGCTGACATGGACGCGTTGCCCATTCAGGAAACTACCGGCCTGCCCCATGCCAGTTGCCATGCGGGTTTAATGCATGCCTGTGGCCATGACGGACACACCGCAATGCTGCTGGCTGCGGCTGAACATCTGGCAAAGTCCACCACGTTTGATGGCACGCTGAATTTAATCTTTCAGCCCGCTGAAGAAAGTCTGGGGGGCGCGCGCAAGATGATGGAAGACGGCCTGTTTGACCGCTTTCCCTGCGACGCAATCTTTGCCATGCACAACCTGCCGGGTTTTCGACCAGGCCAGTTATTGCTGCGCGAAGGCGCAACCATGGCGTCCAGCGAAAACATTCTGGTGCACATTGAAGGTACAGGTGGCCATGGTGCCATGCCGCACCTGAGTGCTGACCCGGTCGTTGCGGGTTCGGCCATTGTCATGGGGCTACAAACCATCGTTTCGCGCAACGTACCACCACTGCAAATGGCCGTGATTACGGTCGGATCTTTTCAGTCGGGTGTGGCCAACAACGTCATCCCCCAAAACGCCACGCTCAAGCTCAGCGTGCGGGCGCTGGATCGGGATGTGCGAGCGTTGTTGCGCAAGCGCATTGTGGCGCTCGTTGAGTTGCAGGCGCAAAGTTATGGCGTGACCGCACAAGTCGAGTTTTTGCCCGGTTACCCGGTGCTGGTCAATACCCCTGCAGAAACTGAAATAGCCCGCGAAGTGGCGGTGGCGTTGGTCGGCGCAGACAACGTGGTACTCCAAACCGAGCAGCTCACCGCCAGTGAAGACTTCGCCTACATCCTCGACCAAGTGCCTGGCAGCTATCTGTTCATTGGAAATGGCGATGCCGATAACGGCGGTCACGGCGCCTGTATGGTGCACAACCCCAATTACGATTTTGAAGATCGCAACATCCCTGTGGGCGCTGCGTTCTGGGTTGCGTTGACGGAGCGCTTTCTGGCATAGTTCGTGTTTTTGAAAATTTAAATCGGGAGAGATCGCGTTAAACCGCGACGCCGAAGGAGCAACCGCCCCGGAAACTCTCAGGCAAAAGGACCGATTTGAATCGTTGATATCTCTGAAGAGTTGCCGGGCTTAGTCACCTGGTACACCGCAGGAGCAACTGGTTGCATTGAACACGATGGGCCACGAATCTCTCAGGTTCCAAACAGAGGGGGTGCATGCCGCGCATGGTGCGTGAGTTTGCTTTTTTGTCATCTTGACACCCTGACTTGTTTGGAGATCTGAACCATGAAATCAACCGCAACATCCATCGCAGTGATTGGCGGC
>CANBWK010000038.1 GCA_947373105.1 Comamonadaceae bacterium
TTTTAATTTGAATGGCGTCTTTGTCCTGTCTACTCAAGGTTTTCGAACCCGCATTATTTGCTTTTTCAGTTTGAGCATGCGCATTGATCAACGCACTTGTCATGGACAGACTTAATATGATGGAGGTAATAGTCTTCAGCATTTTTAGAGAAAAATAAGAATATTTAAATGGTCAGCTCTTATTTGGGCTTTCAGAGGAGGATGAGGCGGTATCCATCGTTCTGATTTTCATTTTTGCAAGCGATGCGCTGTACGCAGTCGGTTTGATGGCGATATCTCCGTAAAAGACGCCATCAGTTTGAATGATTAAAACCAATGTAAATGCCAGCGCGATCATTTTGCCCGCAAGACCAATCCGCTTAGGTACTGCGGTATGGTAAAAGAAACTGATCACAATCAGAATACCAATGAATGCAAAAATCATATCCCAGTAGATGAACGATAAATGCAAGTTGGAAACTTGGATACGTTCATCTCTTGAATCAGAAACCTTTTCAAGGTGACCTTCTAAGGATTCCAACATCTTTTCCGAGACTTTTTTGTCTTCTTCCATGTGATTGATGGTCGAGATGAGTTGGCCCAAGGCCGCTTCAACATCGTCTGAAGGCAAGCCATTTTCCATGGTCTTCCATTCCTTTTCGATGATCGCAGTCATGTAGGTTTTCAAGTGCAATCGTGCTTTGACCGCCCTTTCACTGTCAATGCGGACCAGTTCACGGTCTAAATTGGTGATGTGTGCCAATTCAACTTCGGTGACTTTTTGACCATCCTTTTGAAAGCCCTGTACAGTGGTCAGAGAAGATGCGGCGATGAACACAAAAAACAGAGCAATAGCGCCAAATGCCTCATTGGCACTGTCACTCATTTCCCCCGCGACCTCGATGCCCAGACTTTTCCGAACCCAAGGCATTATAAATACCAAGGTTGCCAATAATAAAGGCAACAAAATTGTACATTGTGTGAAAGACAATGATTGGAAAAAATGGACAACAGGCATCATTTTAAAATCCTAATATGTTCAATTTATATTTAATTAATATAAACTTTACTTTGCTTGAAGGTAAACATTTTCCTATTTTCCTATTTTCCCTTCTAGTTGAGTGGATATATTATTTTTGCAATAAATATTATAATTAACTATCCTGAGTTTGGCTTCAACAGGACAATAGGGCTCATCAATCAAAGGATATTGAATCGCGTTGATGTTAATATCAAAATTATTTGATCTGATAAATATCTTTATATGATTAAATTTTTAAAGTTTTTGACACTGGCGTGTTCTTTCTGCTTTGCTTCTTCAGCAATGGCTTGGTTTTTTTTCATTCCGGGCTCTTTGACGGGCGCCATCGCAGACGCCATCACTGGCGAAGAAGGCTTTCACTGTGTCGCTCGGTCTGTACAGGTGGGGGACCGCATCAAAACCAGCACAGGCCCCGGCATTGTCAAATCCTTGTCGGGTGAGTCCAGCCGTTGCTCCACCAATTTGAACAAGCCCATCCGCGCTTTGTTAATCCCCGCTGCTGACATACCCAATCCCACCGCCAAAGTTGACAAAGCGTCTACACCTTCCACGTCACCCACGCCTGCGGCCACCGTAAAGGCCAGCTCCAATGCGCAACTGGAGCTTTCAGATGACTGGGTTCAACGCCCTTTGCAGCCGGGCCAAGACCCCAAAGTGATCGTACTTTTTGCATTCAATAAAACCACGAACACCGCTTTGACTTTGGGGACGATCAAACGGTCTGATTTGGGTGATGTCTCTGTCTTTGCGCGCACCCGGCAAGCCACCTTGGCCGGCAACCTGCTGGACGCGAAATTGGGGCCCATTGAAAGCTTGAAGGTGGGGGAACTGCCTGCATGGCGATACACCGTTTCGGGCAACAGCAAACGCGAAAGCCATTTGCCCTGGACTTACATGGTCACCATTTATGAAGGACGTGATGAAGTGATCATTGTCAACACCTGGACGTCATCTGCCAATTTTGAATTGCAGCAAGCCGAAATGCACAAAATTGAAAACGGCTTGACAGGCGTGATTCCACCTGGATCTTGAGGCTGGCATTGTGAAAAAGTGATCTTTTAGTTGAATGTCAAGGTCACTTGTTTGCAACTCACACCACTGCGTGGCAGGCGATCTTGATCCCCTTGAGTTCCCGCAGCAGCGGGCGCTCGGTTTTGCAGCGGTCAGTGACCAAAGGGCAGCGCGGGTGAAAGGTGCAGCCTGTCGGCGGGTTGAGCGGGTTGGGCACTTCGCCTTGCACAGGCGTGCGGGCGCGGCCGGTGTCGTGCATTTTCGGGATGGCGTCCAGCAGCATGCGGGTGTAGGGGTGCTGCGGGTTGGCAAACAGGCTGTGCTTGTCGGACAGCTCCACCAAACGGCCCAAATACATCACCCCCACTGTGTCGCTGACATGGCGCACCACCGCGAGGTTGTGCGAGATGAACAAATACGTCAGGCCCCGCTCGCGCTGCAGGTCTTTCATGATGTTGAGCACCTGGGCTTGCACGCTCACGTCCAAGGCCGATGTGGGCTCGTCGCACACCAAAAATTCAGGTGCGGTGGCCAAGGCCCGTGCAATCGAAATGCGCTGACGCTGGCCACCCGAGAACTGGTGCGGGTACTTGGGCATGTCTAGGGCCGACAAGCCCACCGATTGCAGCAATTCGGCCACACGCGATTTGAGCTCGTTCGCATCGTTTATCAAGCCATGTTCATGCAAGGGCTCGCCAATGATGGCTTCGACCGTCCAGCGCGGATTGAGACTGGCGTAGGGGTCCTGAAAAATCATCTGGATGCGCTTGCGCATCGCTTTGGCATCAGGCGACTTGAAGGCCGCATGGGCATCCTGACCATCAAAAGTCAGGCCGCCCCGGTTGGGCTCATACAGTCCCACCAGCAAACGGGCCACGGTGCTTTTACCGCAACCGGATTCGCCCACCAGCGCCAAGGTGGTGCCGCGTTCAATTTCAAAACTCACGCCGTCCACGGCATTCAGCAGTTGGCGAGGCTTGCCTTCCAGCACGCGGTTGAGCCACGGTGCTGAGACATCAAAGGTTTTGGCCAAGTCGTGTGCGACGACCAAGGCTTGCGTGCTCATGCTGCGCCTCCAGGAATCAGCCAGCAAGCGGCTTGCGTGGCGGTGGCGGACGTCAACTCGGGGCGTTCTTTTTTGCAACGATCAAAGACCTGTGGGCACCTGGGATTGAAGGCGCATCCTTGCGGAATGGCATTCAGGCGCGGCATGGCACCGTCGATCTGGTTCAGGCGTTCGCGGTCACTGCTCATGTCAGGAATCGAAGCCATCAGGCCCGAGGTGTAGGGATGTGAAGGGCGATTGATCACCTCATGCACGGGGCCGATTTCGACAATGCGGCCCGCGTACATCACGGCCACACGGTCGCAGGTTTCGGCAATCACCCCCATGTCATGGGTGATCAACATCACCGCAGCGCCGCGGTCTTTGCAAATGGTTTTAAGCAGGCCAATGATTTGGGCCTGAATCGACACGTCCAGCGCGGTGGTTGGTTCGTCAGCCACAATCAATTGCGGCTCGGCAGCCAGCGCCAAAGCGATCACAACGCGCTGGCGCATGCCACCAGAAAACTGGTGCGGGTAGTGGTCCATGCGCTCCACTGCGGCCGGTATGCCGGTGTCCTGCAGCAAACGGATGGCGCGTTGCTTAGCTTCTTCATGGCTCACGGGCAAGTGGGCCTGAATGGTCTCTGTGATCTGACGACCTACCGTGTACAGTGGATTGAGTGAGGTCAACGGGTCTTGGAAAATCGCACCAATTTTGCGGCCTCGAATGTGCCGCATCTGGTCGTTGTTGTACTGGTCAATGCGCTCACCTTGCAACGTGATGCTGCCCGAAGCAATGCGGCCGGGCGGCTCGAGCAGTCCAATGATGGAGGCCCCTGTCAACGACTTGCCTGCGCCGGACTCGCCCACCACACCCAGAATCTCACCGGGGGCGATGTCGAAAGAAATGCCATCGATGGCGCGCAGCGTGCCGTGGCGGCTGGGAAACTCCACCACCAGCTTGTTAACTTGCAAAAGACTCATGAATTGGAAACGCTCAAGTTAGCGTAAACGCGGGTTCAAAGCGTCACGCAGCCAGTCACCCAGCAAGTTCACCGACAAGGCAATCAGCACCAACATCAGTCCCGGAAAGATCGTGATCCACCACTCGCCCGAAAACAAATAGTCGTTGCCGACCCGGATCAAGGTGCCCAAAGAAGGCGATGTGGGCGGCACGCCCACGCCCAAGAAAGACAAAGTGGCTTCGGTGATGATCGCGGTCGCCACTTGGATGGTGGCCAACACCATGACCGGGCCCAGCACATTGGGCAGGACATGGCGAAGCATGATGCGGCCCGATGACACGCCGGTCACGCGGGCGGCTTGCACATACTCTTTGTTGCGCTCGACCATGGTGGTGCCGCGCACGGTGCGGGCGTATTGCACCCAACCGGTCAGCGAAATGGAAATGATCAGTACGCCAAACGCCAAGGATTCGTCTGCATTGGGGAACAAGGCACGACCCACACCGGCAATCAGCAAAGCCACCAGAATGGCCGGGAAAGACAACATCACATCACACAAGCGCATGAGCATGGTGTCGACCCAGCCGCCACGGTAACCCGCCAGCAAGCCCATGCTCACACCGACCAACACCGACACCAACACCGAGGCCACGCCCACCACCAAGGAAATACGCGCGCCGTAGATCAGTGCCGACAAAATGTCGCGCCCCTGATCGTCTGAACCGAGGACGTATTTGGTGGAGCCGCCTTGCATCCATGCCGGCGGCAAACGTGAATCACTCAACTCCAGCGTGGCCAGATCGAAGGGATTGGTGGGTGACACCCAACCGGCAAACACCGAACAAAAAATACACACAAAAGCGATCAAGGCCGCCGCAATCGCCAGTGGCGATGTACGGAAGCTGTAGCCCAGATCGCTGTGCCACCAGCGCTGCCAAGTTTGCGTCATGCTCAATTTTTACGGTTTGACGGTGATGAATTTCCAGGCCATGCCGTTGTCTGGGAACTGCACAAGCTCGATGTTTTTCTTCACCGCCCAGTTCAGGGCTTGTTGGTGCAAAGGTAGATGGCCGATGTCATCTTGGTGGATCTTCATGGCTTCGCGGATCATTTCGTTGCGCTTTTTCTGATCGGTCTCAGACGCCACTTTGTCAGTCAACTCGTCCACCTTGGGGTTGCTGTAAGCGCCCAGGTTGAACTGGCCGCGACCACCGTCACCGGGTGTCGACAAGATGGGGTAGAGCACGTTGTGTGCATCCACCGTGCTGGCGGTCCAGCCGAGCATGTAAAAGCTGGTGTTGCGGCTCAAGATTTTAGGGAAGTAGGTGCCCTTGGTCTCGGCTTCGAGGTTGATCTTCACACCGATCTTGGCCAGGTTGGCCGCCACGGCTTGGCAAATTTCTGCGTCGTTGACGTAGCGGTCGTTCGGGCAGTTCATCTTGACTTCAAAGCCGTTGGGGTAACCGGCTTCGGTCAACAATTTTTTGGCGGCCTCTGCGTCATAAGGCAAGCGCTTGGCCAGGTCAGGGGCAAAGCCATTGACTTGCGGTGGCAACATCAAGCCCAGGGGGGTTGCGGCGCCACGCATCACGCGGCTCTTGATGGTCTCGATGTCAATGGCTTGGTAAAAGGCTTTGCGTACGCGAATGTCTTTGAAGGGGTTTTTGCCCTTCACGTTGGAGTAAAGCAGTTCGTCACGCTTTTGGTCCATGCCCAGAAAAATCGCGCGCAGCTCAGGCCCTTGCAAGATCTTGAGTTTGTCATTGGATTTCAGGCGCTCCACGTCTTGCACCGGCACAGGCTCCATGACATCGAGTTCACCCGACAGCATGGCTGCTACACGGGTGGCATCGTTGCCGATGACCGAGAAGACGACCTCATCGACGTTGCCCGAGACTTTGCCCCAGTAGTTAAAGTTGCGCGAGAAACGGGTTTGCACGTTCGGCTGACGCTCTTTCACAATAAAAGGGCCGGTGCCATTCGCGCGAAAGGATGCCGCATTTTCAATGCCTTTACGGCGGTCCACAGGTTTGGTGGCTTGATTTTCTTCGCACCACTTCTTGCTCATGATGGCCCAGTGCGTGATCAACTCAGGCACGATGGGGAATGGTGCCAAGGTGATGATGTCGATTGTGTGGTCGTTTATTTTTTTGATTTCTTTGAACTGACCGACATAGCTCTTCATGTCCGAGCCGTCGCCCTTGGCGCGTTCGTAGCTGAAGATCACATCATCGGCCGTGAAGGGTGTGCCGTCATGGAACTTGACGCCCTTGCGCAAATCAAAGCGCCACACGGTGGGGGCGGTTTGCTTCCAGCTGGTGGCCAACAAAGGAGTGAGCTTGTAGTTGGCATCGCGTGACACCAAAGTTTCGTACACGTTTTCGACCACGGTGATCTGCAGGGATTCATTCAGAGAATGCGGGTCCATGGACAAGGCATCGCCCTGGTTGCCGATGCGTACCGTCACCGCAGAGGCCGACAAAGCGGTCAAGGCCAATGCTGAAGCCAATGCGGCAACAAGAGGGGTGAGTTTGAATGTCATGGAATCTCCTTATAGATTGAAATCACTGAAATAAACGGAACCAAAAACGGAACCAAATCAAGCCGCTATCAAGGGCAAAGCATGCTCGACCAAACTGGCATGCAAAGCTGCCCCCAAAGGCAATATCTCGTCATTGAAATCGTAACGGCTGTTGTGCAACGGATGCGGCCCTGCCCCATCGGGCAAACCCTGACCTATGCGCATGTAGGCACCCGGCACCACTTGCAGCATGAACGAAAAATCTTCGCCGCCCATGCTGGGCATCATGTTACGCCAAACTTTGTCTTTGCCCACCAAATGGGTGGCCACATCGGCCACAAAATGGGCCTCGGCCACGGTATTGACCGTGGCGGGATACACCCGCTCATAGTCAACTTGGGCTGACGCCCCCATGCCTTGCGCAATCGAAGTGCACAGCAAGGTTAAGCGATCTTCTATCTGCTGCTGAATGGCTTCACTGTAGGTGCGCACAGTGCCCACCAAAGTGGCTTCCCCTGGAATCACACTCATGGCAACGGGATTGCCCGCATGCATCGAACAAATGCTCAGCACCGCCTGGTCAAAGGCCGACAGGTTGCGCGACACAATGCTTTGGGCGGCGGTGATGATGTGCCCTGCCACCAGCACCGGGTCCACCGTTTGGTGTGGTCGTGCACCATGCCCGCCTTTGCCGGTGATGCGGATCTCGATCCGGTCCACTGCCGCTTGCATGGGTCCGGGCGTCACGCCCACCACGCCCAGCGGCACATCGGGCGCATTGTGTTGGGCAAACACTTTTTCGCAAGGAAAGCGCTGAAACAAGCCGTCTTGCATCATGGCCCGCGCACCGGCGTAACCCTCTTCACCAGGCTGGAAAATCAACACCGCAGTGCCCGCAAAGTGGCGTGTCTCGGCCAGATAGCGGGCCGCGCCCATCAGCATGGCCGTGTGGCCGTCGTGGCCGCAGCCATGCATCAAGCCAGGCTTGCAGGACTTCCAAGCCATGTCGCCCAGCTCGGGTAAAGGCAGTGCGTCCATGTCGGCGCGCAAACCGATCATGCGCCCCGGGTTTTGCGCAGAAAAACCGCGGCCATGCACCAAGGCTACCACCCCTGTCTTGCCCAGGCCGGTATGTACAGCGTCGACGCCGCACACCTTGAGCCCTTCGATCACTCGCCCCGAGGTGTAGACCTCTTCAAAGCCCAGTTCGGGGTGGGCGTGCAGATCGCGACGAAACGCCGTCAGCTCCGGATGAAAGGCAGCGATGTGCGCAAACGCTCGGCCGTGGGCCAAAGTGGACTGAAGTGACAGACCTGACATGTTCAATGCCCTCCGGGTTTGCCCACGCGCATGCGCGGGTCGACTGCAAAGTACAACAAGTCCACCACCAGATTGATGATGACAAAAATCAAGGCGATCAAACAGAGGTAGGCCGCCATGACCGGAATGTCGGCAAAGGTGACCGCCTGGATAAAGAGCAAGCCCATGCCCGGCCACTGGAACACCGTCTCGGTGATGATGGCAAAAGCAATCAAGCCCCCCAGTTGCAAGCCGGTGATGGTCATGACCGGTACCAAGGTGTTTTTAAGCGCATGGCCAAAATAAATGGCGCGGTTGGGCAGTCCGCGGGCACGCGCAAACTTGATGTAGTCGGTGCGCAGCACCTCCAGCATTTCAGCGCGCACCAGGCGCATGATCAGGGTGAGCTGAAAGATCGCCAAGGTCACTGCAGGCAACACAATGTGTTGCCAACCTTGGACCGTGAACAAGCCAGAAGACCACCAGCCCAGCTTGACCACATCACCCCGCCCGAAACTGGGTAACCAGCCGAGCCAGACCGAAAAAATCAGGATCAGCAAAATGCCAATCAAAAAAGTGGGCAAAGAGACCCCGAGCAAAGACACGGTCATGAACAACTGACTGCCAAAGCTGCCGCGCCGCAGTGCCGCATACACACCCAGCGGGATACCCAGGCACAGCGCCAACGTAGCCGCCACCAGCGCCAGCTCCATGGTGGCGGGAAAACGCTCGGCAATCAGGCGGGAAACCTTGGCACCTTGCCGCAAACTCAAACCGAACTCGCCTTGCAAGGCATTTTGCAAGAAGTGCCAGAACTGTACAAAAAACGGCTGATCTAAACCCAGGGCTTCGCGCAGTTCTTTGATTTGGTCAGGGCGTGCATCTTGCCCAAGCAAAAACACCACCGGGTCGCCCACATACTGGAACAACACAAAAGCGATGAACGCGACCGTGACCATGACGATCGCCGCCTGAAGCAGACGCTGAAAAATGAATGCAAGCATGGCGTCATTATGAATGACAAGTCTTCACACGCAGCACGTCACTTGGCAAGCAGTTGAATATCCCCATACCAGGCCTGCGTGGTGGTTCGGGTATTGTCGCTGTCGGTCATCAAACCGATCGCCACCAAAGCGCCGGGGGCTTCGCCAAATGCTTTTTGATAGTCTGCGCGGACATCGCGCTCGTATTCCATCCACTGCCTGAGATGAGCGCGCCCAGATTCCACAACGATTTTCTGGATCCGATCGGTGCGTGGATTCACAATCACCGAGTCCACCGCACGTTGGTTGCACCACACGTACATCAGCGTGGCGTAAGGCATCTCTTCGCCCGTCAGGACATGGGCCAGTTCACTGAGCATGGCGTTACGCGGAGAAAATTTGGACCGATCGCCTTCAAACGCCAACACCACACGCACTGGGGAGTCGTCGGCATCGCGCAAGCCCATATCGGCACCTGCAATCAGCTCGGGCACATGCCATGCAAATTTCAAGCGCCCCAGTTGATCGGGTTCGACACGAACTTTTTGGCGAAGCATGCTGGCCGAGGACATGGCGTCTGCCTGCAAACTGGCACGCGATTGGTGCCGACCTAATTTGAAAGAAGTGAATTTTTTACCTGGAAAACGCACCGGCTCCCAATGCGCCTGGTCAGCTGGCGTCCAAAGATCTGCTGCCGGGCGGGAATTGGTGACCGAAATATCAGGGCTGCCGCGATTTGCAGCACATGCAGTCAAAAATACCAGGCTGCACAGCAGTAAGCAACGGTTAAGAAAATCAACATATTTCGTCATTTCTTTCAACCATTCAAAAGGCCATAAAAAAAGTCACTGAATTATCAGTGACTTTTTGGCTTCAAGAATTTAAATTTTTAAAAACTGTGGCGAATACCGAATTCGTAACCCGTGCTGGTACCGCCAGGGGTGGTCACGCTGTTGCCACTCCCTACTGTAAATTGCTTGCCCGTTCCTTTGTTGTTAACGACGGAATAGTTTGTGAACAAGGCTGTTCGCTTGGACAAATCGTGAACATAACCCACCGCGACTTGAGTGGCATCATTGGCCACACCCGTTGCCGTGAGTTGTGTATATGCAAAACGAACTTGGCCAGTGGGCACGTCATATTGCGTACCCACCATATCTGACTTGATTTTTGTTGCGCCCAATTTGTTTTCGTTGGTCAAGAACATCAACTTGGCTGGGCCCCATTGGTAGTTAATGGCAAAGTTGGATTGCACGTAATCGCTGGCCAATTTCGCTGTGGTTGTGTACTGCGTAGTACCTGAAGCAATTGCCATGTTCCAAGGGCCATTTTTATAGCCTAAACGAAAGCCCATGTGCTTACCGTCATTTGCGTTGTACACATCCGAAGTGTTTTCACCCAAGGCATACATGAAATGGCCATTGAAACCACCCATGTCTGAAGGCAAGAAATAGCCAATCGAATTGGAGGCGCGCACGTTGGTTCTTGCTGTGATGCCATTGGCAGCCACGGGGTAAAACATTTGGCCCGCATTGCCAAGGCCGTTGGTGCCAAACGGGTGCATTGCTACAGTTAAGTTATTGAAGGCCGGCACATAGTCCCGTCCCAAACGAACTTCACCCCAGGCGTTTCCAGAGAGGCTGACAGTCGAACGACGTCCCCAAGTAAGCGCTTGCGTGCCTGCGGGAGAAGATCCTTGACCAGAGGTTTGGTTATTGCCGTTGGTACTCCCGCCCAAGCCGGTGTCAGGCGAGATGGCCGCTTCAAGCCAGAAGCTGGCACTCATGCCGTTGCCCAAATCTTCTTTTCCGCGAAAACCAATTCGGCTGGATGTATTACTGTCTGTTGACAGTGAATCTACACTGGCACCACCGGTGACCGATGTGTGAAGAATTGCCAAGTCCAAAACGCCAAAGACTTCAACGTTTTGCGCTTGTGCTGCAGTCGCAGCACAAATGAAAGAAAGGACGAATGGAATTTTAGATTTCATATGCATGAGCTTGTGATTAAAGAAAAATTTCAAACCAGTAAATGGTATCTTTTAAGCATAGCCTAAAACCAAAATTATTGACAAATTGTGTGTATTCGTTACAACACGTTTTTCCATTTAAATGGGCTGATTTTTTAATTCATTTTCAATGTTGCGCAGTCTACTGTCTTGCGTAGAACTCGGCCACAACATCTTGCGCCACTTGCTGCAATTGAAGGGCAACAGGCTGATCAATGGCACCATCCGCACGGTAGGTATTCCCGACAGGAGATTGGCCATATAACGCGGCCCATGTTGTGCAAGCGGCCAAATAAGTCCCCAGCAAAGATGGATGCGTGCCATCTTTGTTATGCAGTTGCATTTCTGGAAACCGCCGATAAGCCTCTTCGAATGCCAAGCCAACTGGAATCACCAAAGCAGCGATCTCGTTGCCCACTGACACATACATGGCCTCTGTAGCTGACATGTTTTGGGGGCTCACCTGCTTATGAGGTTTGACATAGGCAGGTGTCATGTAAAGGGCCACTTGACCGCCTCGGCTTCTGATAATTTCAGCATTGGCGATTGCCGTTTGCCTGAAAGTTTCACGTCTTCGAGGCGATAACGCCTCCCCACTTCCGCCTTGCAGCACCACCCACTGAAAGGGTTGGGCAACCCCGATTCGACCGGGTGTTGTGAGGTGGTCCATGTTGTGGTGACTCAACGCGGCGCCCCCAATGGTCGCCGATTTGAATTGGACCTTAGATGCCAAAACCGGGTCTGCACTTTTGACCAAATTCGACACATGGTTGTGAAGACTGTTGTTGTAGTAAAAGTAGCTGTTGCCTACAAACAGAACCCGTTCAGGACTGACGTTTGCCGTTGGCTTCAACTTCATGGGTTGAGCTTGGGCTATTTGCACAACCAACACAATGAAAACAAATAAGGACTTGAACAGGTTCGTTTTATATTTGAATTTCATTTTGGAAATATTCAATTTGAATTTAAAAAATTGAACTGTTTGTCTTGGTTCATAAAAAAACCCTGCCATGTTGCCACAGCAGGGTTTTTTGACTTTTAAACCTCGACTGGCTTACGCCAGCGTCAGATTAGAAGGAAGTGCGGAAACCGACGTCGAAGCCTGTACCGTTAGCGGTAGTCGCTGGCAAGCCAGAAGCGCCACCACCGTTGCCACCCAAGAAGGTGTAAGTACCACCGTTTTTGTTGCTGAGCGCAGAGTAAGTGGTGTACAGGGCTGAACGCTTGCTCAGGTTGTAAACATAACCGATGGCAAACTGGTTAGCACCAGTGGCTTTGGCGTTGTTTTGCTCAACGCTACCGTAGGACACAGGAATGTAACCGCTGCCCATTGGGATTTTAGCGCCAATCGTGTAGTAAGTTGACTTGGTGGCAGCGACGTTGGAGTCGTTGGTGCCCCACTTAGCCATCAACTGAGCCACGCCCAAGTCGTAAGAACCAGCAATGTTGGTTTCTTTGTACTTGACAGCGGCAGTAGTTGAAGAGTTGGACTCAGAATAAGCAACAGCAACGTTCAAAGCACCAGCAGCGTAACCCACGCGAGCGCCTTGGTATTGGCCAGCAGCGCCAGTGGCAGCGTTGGACAAGTTCTCAGCCAATGCGTAGGTCACTTGAGCGTAAACGCCTTGTGAACCCAAACCATGGCTACCACCGTTGGCAGCAACGTTGTACAGGTAAGAGAAACCGTTGTTGGTACGAGCACCTGTCAACGCATTGTGGCCAGATGCCAGCGTGACGTTGGAGCCTGCACCAGCGCCCAATGTGCCGAACGGATCAAAAACAGTGTGGCTCCAGAATGTAGGCGTGTAGTCACGGCCCAAACGGATGGCACCAAAGCCGCCAGCCAAATCGACTGTGCTGCGACGGTTGAATTGCAGGCCACCGTTGTTGGTCAACGAGTTGGCAGCAGAGTTGTATCCAGCGCCAGCGCCAGAATCGTTGTTCAATTGGGCTTCGAGCCAGAAGCTGGCAGACATACCGCCGCCGAGGTCTTCAGTGCCTTTGAAACCCAGTTGGCTGGATGCGTTACCGCTGGTCGTCATGAACGCTTTGCTCACGCCACCTTGGCTGTAGTTGCTGTAAGCAGCATCAACGATGCCCCAGATGGTGACAGAAGATTGGGCCATTGCGGCGCCGGACGCAGCCAGCACAGCCAAAGCAATCAGTGATTTTTTCATTGCAAGTTTCTCCAAGGTTTAACAAGGGCCCGAACTTAGAGCTGTGGATTTTCCGACAACCTCTAACCGCAAGCCAACCTCCGTTAGGGAAGTTGCTCTTATTTCACCAGAGCTGGCGCCCATTCACAAAGGAAATCGTTGAAAACGACCATTAGCCAGATGTTTTTGTTGTCCAGACGCAACAAGCGCATCTCAAAAATAGAATCATTCCGCCATGCGGGACAAATACCCCGCAAATCTCCTGTCCCAGATCAAATGTGCCGTTCCCCCTGGCGCGCTAAAATCCCGCTATGCATTCAGACGCCTTTATTCACGCCTTTGACAGTGCTTTACGCACCTTGTTTGCCCCGGCTCGTTCTGCGCGTCCCACCCCTTTGGCGCGGGCGCAAGATGCCTGCGCACCTTTGACCGATGCCGAAATGCGCTTGTCAGGCGCATTGATGCGTGTCAACCATGTGGGCGAGGTGTGTGCGCAAGCCTTGTACACCGGTCAGGCGCTGAGCTGCAAAGACCCGGTTCTGCGCAGCCAACTGGACGCGGCCTGCCGAGAAGAAACCGACCACTTGGCCTGGACCTCTGAGCGGCTGGCTGAACTGGGGGATCGGACCTCTTATTTGACGCCTGTTTGGTATGCCGGCGCCTTCGCCATTGGTTTTGCTGCGGGAAAGCTGGGTGGGGACCGCGTCAGTCTAGGTTTTGTCGTGGAGACTGAGCGCCAAGTCGAAGCCCATTTGGCCAGCCACCTCGATTTGCTGCCCGCCCACGACCAAGCCTCGCGTGCCATCGTGCAGCAAATGAAGACCGATGAAGTGGCCCACGCACGAATGGCAGAAAAAGCGGGCGCGGTTGACTTGCCTCTGCCGGTTCGTGGTTTGATGAAATTGGCTGCCAAGGTGATGACCACGGTGGCGCACAGGATTTAAGTGGGGTTGGATCCGCAAAGGCTTTAATTACAAATAGGCCATCGGTATAGCCGTCACGTTGTCTGACAGCGGCACATCTTTCGTTGTGAGGCAAAGCACAGCGCCTGGACCAATTTTTTTGCCCGTATTTTCAGCAGCAGAAAACTGACGGCTGGCCAGTGAAGATGGGGTTGCGGTTTTCTTGATTTCAACGGGGTAAATCATGTCGTCGGCTTCGATCAGAAGGTCAATCTCTCGCTGCTCGGTGTCTCTGTAAAAATACAAGGGCGCTTCTTTGCCGTTGTGCCAATAGCTCTTGAGAATTTCGGATACCGCCCACGTCTCCAACATGGGGCCCGACATGCTGCCCGCTTCCAAGGCCTCTGGCGAGCCCCATTTGGTCAGGTAGGAAGCCAAACCGGTATCCAAAAAATAAATCTTGGGCGACTTGATCATCCGCTTGGTCACATTGCGGTGGTACGGTTGCAGCAGATACACCAACCCAGAAGCTTGCAACACTGACAACCATGCCTTCACGGTTTTGTTGTCGATGTCGAGTTCATTGGCCATGTTGGCGTAGTTGAGCAATTGCCCGGTTCTTGCCGCTGTCACACTCAAAAATCGGTGGAAGTTCAATGGGTCTGAGACCTTAAGCAAGTCTTGAACATCACGCTGCAAATAAGTCTGGACATAGGATCTGTAATACAGATCACGACTTTGAGGCCCTTGTGCAACCAAGCGCGGATAGGCACCCAACCAAATCTGCTCATACAAGGCCTTGAGGGGCATGGGTTTTGCAACCTGACGCGCCTTGCGAATCCAGTCAGGCGTAGGCACGAAGGGCTGCGAAGCCAATGCGCGTCCTTGCTGCTCCGCTTGCGAAAAGCCCAACAAATCCACAATGGCCACTCTGCCTGCCAAACTTTCGGTCAAACCGGTCATCAGTTCAAATTTTTGTGAGCCAGTGAGCCAGAAAAGGCCGTTACGTCCAGCCTTGTCCACAGCCATCTTGATGGCGCTGAACAGTTGCGGCGCATATTGAACTTCATCGATCGTCAACGGCGCAGGCCATGTTTGCAAAAAAAGCGCGGGGTCCTCTTGCGCCAAACGTCGCATATCCAGGTCATCGAGGGTGACATAGGCTCTCTCACCCGTGCTGCACATTTCAAGCAAAGTGGTTTTACCCACTTGTCGAGGTCCGGTCAACATCAAAATCGGAAAGCTTTCACTGATGTTGCGAATGGTTTGACTGAGCGTGCGAGGAATCATATTTCCATATTATATGGAAACCAATTCCATTTTTTCAAGAGTTTATAACTCCAGCAGGTCAAAACTGGTGGTGATCTCGGCCGTTTTGCCCAGCATGATGCTGGCCGAGCAGTATTTGTCGTGGCTCATGGCAATGGCCCGCTCTACGGCGATGGGCGTGATGCCTTTGCCGGTGACCGTGAAGTGCATGTGGATCTTGGTGAACACTTTGGGGTCCACCTCGGCGCGTTCGGTGGTCAGCTTGACGGTGCAGCCGCGCACGTCGTGCCGACCGCGCTTCAAAATCAACACCACGTCATAGGCGGTACAACCGCCGGTGCCGGCCAAGACGGTTTCCATCGGGCGTGGGGCGAGGTTTTGGCCCCCGTTTTCAGGTTTGGCCGCATCAGGCGCGCCATCCATCGTCAAGACATGGCCACTGCCGGTTTCGGCCACAAAACCCATGCCTGAGCGGGTACCCGAGCCGCCGGTCCAACTGACTGTGCATTCCATTGTGTTTCTTTCTGTGCGCAAAACCGTGATCGTATCGCCTCTTGAACCCGTTCGCTGCGCGCGAAAACTTCACACTTTTTTGCAATTTACCGCACATGAAGTGTTGCACTGCAGCAAAAAATCGCTACACTTTCGAACAAGCGTGCTTTTTTGTACGCACCGATTGTCTCCTCCACCCTCTGAAAAGGTGGATTTGCCCCCAGCCGCAAGGCAGGGGGCATTTTTTTTGGCCCGTTATCATGGGGCCTATGGCGACCAAACACCTCACTCCTTCTGATTACCTCAAGCGCATCTTGAACGCCCGCGTGTACGACGTGGCCCGTGAATCCGCGCTCGACACCGCGCCCAACCTGTCTGCACGTCTGCACAACACGGTATTGCTTAAACGCGAAGACCAGCAAGCGGTTTTCAGCTTCAAGCTGCGCGGGGCCTACAACAAAATGGCGCACTTGACACCTGCGCAACTCAAAAAGGGCGTGATTTGCGCCTCAGCGGGCAACCATGCGCAAGGCGTGGCGCTGAGCGCCAAGACGCTGGGTTGCACCGCCGTCATCGTGATGCCAACCACCACGCCGCAACTCAAGATCGATGCGGTCAAGGCCTTGGGCGGTGAGGTGGTGCTGTTTGGCGAAAGCTATTCAGACGCTTATCAGCATGCTGCCGCGCTGGAAAAGAAAAAAGGCCTGACCTTTGTGCACCCCTATGACGATCCAGACGTGATCGCCGGTCAAGGCACCATCGCCATGGAAATGCTGCGCCAACACCAAGGCCCGCTCGATGCGGTGTTTGTGGCCATAGGCGGGGGTGGCCTGATCAGTGGCGTGGCCAATTACATCAAAGCGGTGCGCCCTGAGATCAAGGTGATTGGCGTGCAGATGAACGACTCGCAGGCCATGATCATGTCGGTCAAGGCCAAAAAACGCGTCACACTGACCGATGTCGGTTTGTTTTCGGACGGCACCGCCGTGAAACTGGTGGGTGAAGAAACTTTCCGCATCGCACAGGGACTGGTGGACGAATTCATGACGGTGGACACCGACGCGGTGTGCGCGGCCATCAAGGATGTGTTTGTCGACACCCGCTCCATTGTCGAGCCCGCAGGGGCATTGGCGGTAGCGGCCATCAAACAGTATGTGGCACAGCACAAAACCAAAGGCCAGACTTACGCTGCCATTTTGTGCGGCGCGAACATGAATTTTGACCGCTTGCGCTTTGTCGCCGAGCGGGCCGAGGTCGGCGAAGAACGCGAGGCATTGTTTGCGGTCACGATTCCGGAAGAACGTGGCAGCTTCAGGCGTTTTTGCGAGCTGATTGGCAATTTGCCCGGTGGCCCGCGCAATGTGACAGAGTTCAACTACCGCATGAACGACTCGGCCCAAGCCCATGTGTTTGTGGGCTTGACCACACAAGGCAAAGGCGAGAGCGCCCGCATTGCCAAGAACTTCAGCCAACACGGTTTTGAGGCACTGGACTTGACGCACGATGAATTGGCCAAAGAGCACATCCGCCACATGGTGGGCGGGCATTCAGCGCTGTCGCAAGATGAACGCTTGATGCGTTTTGAGTTTCCCGAGCGGCCGGGCGCCTTGATGAAATTCTTGAGCCTGATGCGCCCGGGCTGGAACATCAGCCTGTTCCACTACCGCAACCAGGGCGCCGATTACGGCCGCATTTTGGTGGGTCTTCAAGTGCCGGCCAAAGATGGCAAGGCGTTTGACACGTTTTTAAAGACCTTGGGCTTCCCGTATGTGGAAGAAACCAGCAATCCTGTCTACCGCTTGTTCTTGCAAAAATAAGGGCAACTCAGGGCTTGGGGAACAAAGAGGGCATGTCGAGGGTCAAAGTAACAGGGCCTTGCAGGGTGGCAGACAAGTGGGCTTGACGGGCAGCCAGCGAATGCAGCACCACGCCTTCGGCCACAGATTGACCCGCCTTAAAGGCTTTGGGTGCTTGGCCGTCCACAGCGATCAATGCGGCGCCCCGGCCCGAGCCTGCAGCCACCACGCCCGACAACACAAAACGGGCGCCAGCATCAGCCGACACCGCGGCAACGGGCTCTGCGGACACACTGCCCAGCGCTTGCTGCACATGGTTTTGTGCCGGCTCAGTGGATGTCAAGTTTGCCGCCGTGGGCGCTTGTGTGGGCGGGCCAGAATCGCCCGCAAACAGCAGCACCCAATACGCGACGACAGCCGCGGCCAAGGCCCATACGACCAAGGTTGTAAGCGCCGGAAACCAGCGGGCAATCAAGTTGGATGAGGTCGTGCGCAACATACTGCGATTATGATGGAAACAGTTGAATCAACAAGCGATGGAAACAAAGGCAATGATGAACCCCACAAAGCCCTTGAGAGCTCGCCGTACCCGCGGCTTCACTTTGATCGAACTGATGGTGGTGCTGGCCATCATTGGCGTCCTTGCGGCATTGATTGTGCCGAATGTGCTTGGCCGTGCGGACGATGCCCGCGTGACCGCTGCCCGCACGGATGTGGGCAACCTGATGCAAGCGCTCAAACTCTACAAACTGGACAACCAGCGCTACCCGACCAGCGCACAGGGCCTGCAAGCCTTGGTCATCAAACCGGGCACAGAGCCGGTCCCTGGCAATTGGAAGCCCTACCTTGAAAAGCTGCCGGCCGACCCTTGGGGCCGCGCCTATCTGTACATGAACCCTGGCCTCAAAGCGGAGGTCGATGTGCTTTCTTTTGGTGCCGATGGCCAATCCGGTGGTGAAGGCAACAATGCCGACATTGGCAGCTGGCAATAAGGGTTTCACGCTGATCGAAATGCTGGTGGTGTTGGCAATCATCGCCATCGGCACCGCCGGGGTCAGTCTGGCCATGCGCGACTCAGCGCAAAGCGCTTTGGAGCGAGATGCCCAGAGGTTGGCCGCTTTGCTCGAATCGGCCCGTTCAAAATCGCGAGCCACGGGCGTGCCCGTGGTTTGGCGAACCCAGGCCTCAGGCTTTGTATTTGAAGGTTTGGCCCGCAATACCCTGCCGCAAGCTTGGCTTGACCCACAGACCCAAAGCCTGAATGCACGGCCTGTTCTGTTGGGCCCTGAACCGATCATTGGCCCGCAGTCGGTCGCATTGTCCACTGCATCCAACACGGCCTCACGTCCGTTGTTGTGGGTGGCCACCGATGGGCTGCGCCCGTTTACCGTGCAGACGACACCACCACTGGCCGCTGTCAACCCGCCATGAGCCGATTCTGCCCTCGCGGCTTTACGCTGATCGAAGTCTTGGTGGCCCTGGGCATTGTGGCCATCGCCTTGATGGCCGGGCTCAAGGCCACTGCCGCCTTGTCACGCAATGCAGACCGTCAGACCTTGGCCCTGCTGGCCCAAATGTGCGCCGAAAACGAACTGGTGCGCCTCAAGTTGCAACGTCAACTGCCCAACACCGGTGATTCGACGATCGCATGCGAGCAAGCTGGGCGCACGCTGACCGTGACGCTGTCTGTTCAAGTCACGCCCAATCCCAACTTCAGACGAGTCGATGCCCAAGTCAGTGAATCCAACGCGAATGTGTTCACCATTTCGACCGTGATGGGGCGCAATTGATGCGACGCCTCAGCCGTGGTTTCACCCTGATCGAGTTGCTTGTGGCCATCGCGGTGATGGCCTTGATGGCCCTGCTCAGTTGGCGCGGCCTGGATGGCATGAGCCGTGCCCAAAACCAATTGCAAACCCATGCCGACGATGCTTTGGCGTTGCAAGTCGGACTGTCCCAATGGCGCTCGGATCTGGATGCGATGACGGAACTGCGCGGCACGCCTGCACTCGATTGGGACGGCCGCGTGCTGCGAATCACACGCACCCATGCCCTGCGAGAACCGGTGCGTTTGCAGGTGGTCGCCTGGACGCTGCGAGGCCAAGGCATCAACAGCACGTGGGTGCGTTGGCAATCGCCTCCGCTGTCGCTTCGCAGCGAATGGGCCAATGCGTGGTCGCGTGCCCAAACCTGGGGCCAAACGCCCTCCGAAGCAGAACGCGGCAATGAAGTGAACGTGCGGACTTTGTCGCAGTGGCAAATCTTTTTTTACCGTGGAGGCGCTTGGACCAATCCGCTTTCCAGCGAGGGCACGCCCACAACGCCCACAACCCCTGCTACGCCCGCTGCGCCTCCAATACCCAATGCCCCGCCCCTGGTGAGCACACCCAGCACCCCCGACGGTATTCGCTTGGTGCTCGACCTGTCCGGCGGCCAAAGCCTGACAGGCAAGATCAGCCTCGATTGGGTCAAACCCACACTGACGGGCAATGTGCCATGACGGCACCACATCGCTCCTTGCACCTGGCGCATCCTGTCCCTGCGCAAGTTCGTGGCGCCGCGCTCATCAGTGCCATGATCACCGTGACCCTTGTGGCCACCCTCGCGACCGCCGCGCTCTGGCAGCAGTGGCGTAACGTTGAGATTGAAACTGCCGAACGATCCCGCGCCCAAACCAGTTGGTTGCTGACCGGCGCGCTTGATTTCACCCGACTGGTGTTGCGCGAAGACAAAGGACCGGCCGACCATTTGGCCGAGCCTTGGGCACTCGGGTTGCAAGAGTCCAAGCTGTCTACGTTTTTGTCACAAGACAAACAAATGCGCGAAGGCGACCCTGAGGTGTTTTTGTCGGGCCAAATCACCGATGCGCAATCACGCCTGAATGTGATGAACTTGATCGACAACGGCAAACTCTCTCCCGAGTCCTTGGCGAGCTTTGCCAAGCTTTTTAATTTACTGGGTTTGCCGCTGAGCGAACTCAGTTACATGGGCCAGCAATTGCTGATGGCCCATCAAGCGGCCTCGCTTGGCGCTAACAACCCTGCAGCGAATCCCAATGCACCGCTGTTGCCGCAAAACACAGCGCAACTGGTGTGGTTAGGGGTGAGTGCTCAAACCGCCGCGGCCCTGAGTGCCTATGTTGCCGTCTTGCCTGAAGCCACCCCGCTGAACCTGAATACCGCTGGCGCCGAAGCCATTTTCGCCAGCTTGCCGGGTCTGGACATTGCCACCGCACAACAGTTTGTTCGCCAGCGCGCCAACCGGCCTCCGATCGAAGACATGGCCGCAGCGACCAAGGTTTTGGGCAACCTGGTGAGCGCCAAATCCCACGGCATCAGCTCCAAGTACTTCGAAATTAGAGGCCGCTTGCGATTGGACGATTTGGCCCAGGAAGATGTTTTACTGGTCGAAAGAAACGGCCCCCAAGTCAAAATTCTTTGGCGTTACCGGGCCTTTCAAAACCAACTCGGCCCCGCGCCCGATGCCAGGCTCCTACAATCAGACAAGTCATGAGTCCTTTGATTATTTCGCTGCCCTTGACGGCGGCCTCCCCCACCAGCGTGTATGCCTTTACCCAAGGGCAGTCGGGCACATCTGCGCATCTGCGCAGTGCATCAGCGACTTTATTGCCCGACACCGGTCGCAGCACCGATGTGGTGGCGGTCGTCCCTGCCCAAGCCCTGTCTTGGCTGGAGGTGGATATGCCCGCAGGCAAACCCTTGCGCGGCGACGCCTTGCGTGCTGCTTTGGTCGGCTCTCTCGAAGACCGGGTCCTGGACGATCCCGCTGCATTGCATTTTGCGCTGCAACCTCTTTGGCAAACGGGCCATCGCAACGCGGTTGCCGTCTGCAACAAAGCCTGGTTGCAAGGCCATCTTCAAGCCTTGGAGGCTGCGGGTCGACCGGTCAACCGGATTGTGCCGGCTCTGCACCCTGCACGCACCAAGGACGATGCACAGTTACGGGTCACTGGCACGCCACAAGACGCTTGGTTATGGGTCTGCGAACCCACGGGGGTCTGGGGGCTGCCGGTGTCACCCGCCCATGCGGCTTGGACCGCCTCGGTCCTGGAAGCGGCTTATCCGTTATCGGCGGAACCCGCTGTGGCCGAAATGGCCGCCCAAGCTTTACAACGCCAACCCAGTTTGGTTCAGCCCGCTCAAAGGCTGATGCAAGCCGCCCAGTCCGAATGGGACCTGGCGCAATTTGATTTGGCCGCCACGGGTTCTGCACGTTGGGTCAAGGCCTGGGTTCGACTGCAGCAAGCACTGTGGCAATCGCCCGCTTGGCGGCCAGCGCGCTGGGGCATCGCGGTCTTGCTCATCTGCCAAGTGCTGGGCCTGAATGCCTGGGCTTGGAAACTGCAATCCGACTTGCACACCCGCCAATCAGGCTTGGTGCAGATCATGAAGCAGACGTTCCCCGACATCCAAGTCGTGGTGGATGCGCCTTTGCAAATGGCCCGCGAAGTGCAAGGCTTGCGCCAAGCTGCGGGGCAAACCTCGCGTGACGGGCTCGAACCTCTGCTCGCTTCGCTGGGTCAGGCATTACCCGCTGGACAAGCCATCAATGCCCTCGATTTTCAATCGGGTCAATTGCGCATCAAAAATCTGAACTTGTCTGATGCCGAATCAAGTCAGCTGCAAACCCGTTTACAAACCATGGGTCTGAATGCGCGTCGTGAAGGTCCCCTGTGGCTCATCACGGGTCAGGGAACGCCATGATGAACGCACCCCAAAGTCGTGCACATTCATCGGTGCAGCAGGCGCTGCTTCAACGCTGGGAGGCATTTAGCGCGCGTGAAAAACGCCTTCTCTCTTGGGGTGCCATGTTCATGGCGCTGGCCAGCCTGTGGTGGTGGGGTCTTGCACCTGCCCTGCGCACGGTTCGCGAAGCACCGGCCCAACAAGCCCAAGTGGACGCGCAATGGCAACATTTGAGCGACCTGCAAATCCAGGCGCAAGCTTTGCAAAAATTACCTCGCATGACGCAAGCGGCCGCCTTGAGGGCCTTGCAAAACACGACCACCGAACTCTTGGGCACGGGCGCCAAGCTGAACACAACGGGTGACCGCAGCACGGTCACCTTGACCGCAATCACCCCGGAAGCCCTGGCACGCTGGCTGGCACAAGTGCGTGTGCAAGCCCGGGCCGTTCCCATTGAAGCGCATTTAGAACGCACGCCAAACCAGCGCCAAGAAACCTCGCCTTCTGCCACACCCAAGCCGCCCCTTTGGAGTGGTTCCGTGGTGCTGAGCTTGCCCGCATCTTGAGTCCCCTGTGATGGCTTCGAAACTTCCCATGGCAAAACCCCAAACTGTGCGCAGCATTGCAACGGCAAAAGCCCGTGCGCCTTGGGCTTGGGCTGTGTTGGGTTGTTTCTTGGGTGGACTCCTTACCGTTCTGACATTCGCTCCTGCGCAATGGCTTGCCCAAGGTGTGGCCCTTCTCACACATGGTCAGCTTCAGTTGCAAGAGGCACGTGGCACCCTCTGGCAGGGTTCCGCAAGGGTGGTCTTAACCGGAGGTCTGGGCAGCCTCGATGCGCAAGCCCTGCCCGGCCGCATCGACTGGACTTTGCAATCCAAAGCCGACGGCGCCTTATTGGGCTTGACTTCGAACTGCTGCATGCCGAACACCATGCAAGTGCAGGTCTCGCCCACTTGGGCCGGCGCACACATTCAAATCACCGACACGTCCTCGACCTGGCCCGCCGCATTGCTGTCGGGCTTGGGTGCCCCATGGAACACGCTGCAACCCGAGGGCGACTTGACCCTTGTGCCGCAGCAACTCCGCCTGCAGTGGCTGAGTGGCCGGTTGCTGGTGCAAGGCGGCCTGACCCTGACCGCCAAGGACATGGCTTCGCGCCTGACCCCGCTCAAGCCCATGGGCACTTACCAACTGCAAATGGATGCAGGGCCAACACCCACCAGCACACCGGGCTTGAAATTGTCCACCCTCTCGGGCAGCCTGTTATTGTCGGGTCAAGGCCAATGGGTTGGCCAACGTTTGCGTTTTCAGGGCGAGGCCAGCGCCGTGCCCGAACACGAAATGGTTTTGAACAATCTACTCAGCATCATCGGCCGCCGCGAAGGTACGCGCAGCCTCCTTTCTTGGGGTTAAAACCTTATGCAGACACCAGAACATTATTTTTCACCTCGCCGCTTAGAACCTGTTTGGTCGGCTTTGCCATTTGCTTTGAGCTTGCTGTGCTTGGCTTTGACATGGAGCACACCGGTTGCAGCGCAATCTGACAAACCGGCCAAAACAGCTTCCGGTAAATCCAACGAACCGATCACGCTGAACTTTGTCAATGCCGAAATCGAGTCTGTGGCCCGCACCTTGGCCACCCTGTCTGGGCACAATGTGGTGGTCGACCCCCGGGTCAAAGGCACCATGAATCTGGTCAGTACGGTGCCAGTGGCCCCAGCGCAGGCACTGCGTTTGTTTGCCTCGCAATTGCGTACCCAAGGTTTTGCACTGGTCGATTCGGCCGGCTTGTATACCGTGGTCCCTGAGGCCGAAGCCAAGATGCAAAGTGGTGCGGTGAATGCGGGCAACGCCCCGCTGGGCGGCGGCCAAATCGTGACCCAAATTTTCAAGCTCAACCATGAGTCCGCCAACAACTTGGTGTCTGTGCTGCGTCCCTTGATCAGCCCGAACAACACCATCAACGTCAACCCGGGCACCAACGCCCTGGTGATCACCGATTACGCCGACAATTTGCAGCGTTTGGGCCGCATTGTGGCGGCGCTGGACGTGGCCAATGCAACCGGTGTAGAAGTGATTCGTTTGAACCACTCCTTGGCCAGCGACATGGCCCCTTTGCTGCAAAAATTGATCGACTCGGGTGCAGCCAGTGCCCCTGCTGCTGCTGGCCAAACCGACAACGGCTACAAGACCACCTTGCTGGCCGAACCGCGCAGCAACTCGCTGATCGTGCGTGCAGCCAATGCTGCCCGCATTTCGCAGGTACGTGCCTTGATCGAACAGCTGGACCAACCCACTGCGAACGCTGCAAATGGTGCCGCCGGCAATATTTATGTGGTGTATCTTAAAAACGCCGACGCCACCAAATTAGCGGGCACCTTGCGTGCCGCCATGACCGCGGATAACCGCACGGTGTCCACCAGCACGCCGACCCTGCCCACGTCAACGCCGTCAGCTGCTCCGGGCTCGACCAGCAGCCCCACCACAAGCCAGCCGTCGACAGGGGGCCAAATACAAGCCGACCCGTCTACCAACTCGCTCATCATCACCGCACCCGAGCCACAATACCGGCAACTTCGCGCCGTGATTGACAAGCTGGACCAACGCCGCGCCCAAGTGTTCGTGGAAAGCCTGATTGCCGAAGTCAGCGCCGACAAAGCTGCCGAATTTGGCGTGCAATGGATGAGCGGCACGGGCACCGGTGGCAGCACCGTGGGCTTGATGGGAACCAATTTCTCTGTGGGTGGCACCAATTTATTGACCATGGCAACCAGTGCCGCAGCGGGCAAAGTAGAGGCTTCGACAGGCTTGAATATTGGCATAGGTCAGCAGCGAAATGGGGCTCTGGTGTTGGGCGCCTTGGCCCGGTTTATTCAAAGCAATGGCAATGGCAATGTGCTGTCGACACCCAATTTGCTGACGCTGGACAACGAAGAGGCCAAAATCGTGATTGGCCAAAACGTGCCCTTTGTGACGGGCCAATACACCAACAACAACACCACCGGTGGCACAGTCAATCCGTTCCAAACGATCGAGCGCAAAGATGTGGGCTTGACGCTCAAAGTCAGACCGCAAATCAGCGAAAACGGCACCGTAAAAATGCAGGTATTCCAAGAGGTCAGCAGTATCGATGACAAAAAGGCCTCCACGGCGGGCCTGATCACCAACAAACGCTCGATTGAATCGAGTGTGCTGGTGGAGGACGGCTCGATTGTGGTGCTGGGCGGCTTGCTGCAAGACGACTACACCAACAGCCAAGAAAAAGTGCCGGGGCTGGGCGATATTCCGTTCTTTGGCAACCTGTTCCGCTCCGAAACCCGCTCTCGCAAAAAAACCAACCTGATGGTGTTTTTGCGTCCTGTGATCATGCGCGATGCGGCTGCCACCGACAGTTTGTCAACCAACCGCTACGAGCAAATGCGTGGCTCACAGACCGACAGCCAACCCCTGCCAAGCAGTGCCGTGCCTGTTACCGGTGCGCCAGTGATGCCTGAATTGCCCAAACGCTAAGAGGCCGCTTTCGCTATGCGCTACCCCCTTCCCTATGCTTTTGCACGCAGCCACAAACTGCTGCTGGAAGAAGACGGTCCGGCCATGACCTTGTGGTTGGCGCCAACCAGCGACCGCGCAGCAGTGTCTGAAGTCGTACGCCATTACGCCGCACTAGCCCTGTCCGTGACGCACAGCGAAGAGGCCGAACTGGTGCAGCGCATCAGCACGGCCTACTCAGCCCGTTACGGCCCCGGCGAATCGACCGCCGCTGCGGTAGTCTCTGAGGTCGAGTCGGAAGCCGATTTGTCGCGCATGATGCAAGACCTTCCCGCCATCGAAGATCTGCTCGAAACCAGCGACGATGCGCCGATCATCCGCATGCTCAACGCGCTGCTTACGCAAGCGGCGCGTGACGGTGCGAGCGACATCCACATCGAGCCCTACGAACGGCATTCGAGCGTGCGCTTTCGGGTCGACGGCACGCTGCGCGAAGTGGTGCAACCCAACCGCGCACTGCATGCTGCCTTGATCTCTCGCCTGAAAATCATGGCCGAGCTGGACATTGCCGAAAAACGCTTGCCGCAAGACGGTCGCATCAGCTTGCGACTGGGCTCGCGGGCGGTTGATGTGCGCGTATCGACCCTGCCCAGCGCCCATGGCGAGCGGGCTGTGCTGCGTTTGCTCGATAAAAGCGAAAGCCGCCTCACCCTGGAAGCCGTGGGCATGCAAGGCCAAGTGCTGCAGCACATTGAGCAGCTTGTGGCGCAGCCGCACGGCATCATTTTGGTGACCGGCCCGACCGGTTCAGGCAAAACCACCACGCTCTATGCGGCCTTGCAACGGCTGGACGCGCACCGCCAAAACATCATGACGGT
>CANBWK010000039.1 GCA_947373105.1 Comamonadaceae bacterium
CGGCATAACGCACGAACTCAAAGCCTTCATCCACGCCATCGCGCAGCACATCGGCCAGGTCGTTCAAATACAGCGTGGCCAGATGCCGTGCACGATCTTGTTGGCCGAGGGCACCAAAAGCCCAGCCTAAGGGGTCGCCCGTCCCATCATCGTCATAGGCATCAAGCGCTGCAAAGCGCGGTCCTTCAGGTAAAAATCCACGCCCTGCAATGCGGTGGCTGAGGGTGCTGTCGCGCCCTTGCAAAAATGCAATCACCGGATCAATCGTCTGTGCATACAACGCAAAGTGGTCCAGAAAGAAATTGACCGGGCCAGAGCGCTCCGCCTCCGGCAATGCGCGTACCGATTCACGCAAGTCATTCAGCCCTTCGCGGCTGAGCAAGGCCAGGACCAAGGCGAGCGCCAAATCTTCTTGCACCGCAGCCACGCCGCGAGAGCGCAAAAAACCCGTCAGGTAGGCCGTTGACGGGTAGGGTGTATTGAGCTGCGTCATCGGCGGGATGAGGCTCAGAACTTGGATGGGAGGCACTGTGAAGGGCAGTTCGATAAGTAAGCAGGTGTCCGATTATCCCTGCAAGGCGTCAAAGCCACTTTTGCATGAAACTCGCTTGCCCAGCAGCAGGGTCTAGCGCATAAGGGGCAAAGCCAAACTTAAGATAACTTGACAGTGCGCGGTGGTTGCCAGTCAATACTTCCAGCGTGAGCTTGCAGCAACCCCGCTGGCGGGCCAGTTTCTCGGCGGCGGCCAGCAAGGCTTGTCCCACGCCAGCACCGCGATGCTGGGGCAGCACCGCAATGTCATGGATGTTCATCAAGGGCAGAGCCTTGAAGGTGGAGTAGCCCTCAAGGCAATTGATCAGGCCCACAGCTTGGGCTTGTGCACCTGCTCCCTTCCAAGCGATGAAGCTGAAGGCCTGCGGCCGCTGGGCGAGCTCGTCGCACAAACGGTCTTTCACATCTTGTGCCAATCCATCGCCACCGCCCATGGGGTCAAGGGCATAGGCATCGAGCAGCATCACCAAGGCGGCGCAATGCGACGGATGGTTGTAGTCGACAGGCAGAATCGAAAGCGGCATGTTTAAGCTGCTTCACCGACGGGCAAGCAGCTGCAAAACAGGTTGCGGTCACCATAAACATTGTCGACGCGGCCCACCGGTGGAAAGTACTTGACGCTGACTGGTAAGCGACCAGTTAAGGCGCCACCAATTTCACGTGAATAGGGGTGGTTCCATTCGGCCGCCATCAAGCTGCTCGCGGTGTGGGGTGCATGTTTGAGCGGGTTGTTGTCTTGTGGCCACACCCCGTTTTCGATCTGCCGAATTTCCTCGCGGATGGCGATCATCGCGTCAATGAAGCGGTCGAGCTCTTCCCGTGTCTCGCTCTCGGTGGGCTCCACCATCAAGGTGTTGACCACGGGGAAAGAGAGCGTGGGCGCATGAAAGCCATAGTCCATCAGTCGCTTGGCCACGTCTTCGGCCATCACGCCGCTGGTCTCCTTGAGGTCGCGAAGATCCAGAATGCATTCATGGGCCACGCGGCCGTTCTCACTGGCGTACAGCGTGGGGTAGTGGTTGGCCAAGCGTTTGCTGATGTAGTTGGCCGCCAAAATGGCGGCTTCGGTGGCATGCTTTAAGCCGTCTGCGCCCATCATGCGGCAGTACATCCAGCTGATCGGCAGCACGGCCGCATTGCCCAAAGGTGCGGCGCTGATAGCGCCAACCCCATTGACTGTTATGCCGCCAGTCGCATGGCCGGGCAAGTAGGGGACGAGGTCCTCCACCACGCAGACCGGGCCGACGCCGGGTCCGCCACCGCCGTGCGGGATGCAAAAGGTTTTGTGCAGATTCAGGTGGCTGACATCGCCGCCAAACTCGCCAGGGGCGGCTACGCCTACCAGGGCGTTCATGTTGGCACCATCAACATACACCCGACCGCCATGCTGGTGAACCAGTTCGCACAAGGCTTTGACCTGGGTTTCAAACACGCCGTGCGTGCTGGGGTAGGTGATCATGACGGCAGCGAGATGGGAACTGTGCTGTTCGCACTTGGCTTGCAAATCAACCATGTCCACGTTGCCGTTGTCATCGCATTTCGTCACCACCACCTGCAGTCCCACCATCTGTGCACTGGCCGGATTGGTGCCGTGGGCGCTGGAAGGGATCAGGCAGATGTTGCGGTGGCCCTGGCCCTTGGCGCGGTGAAAGGCCTGGATCACCAAGAGTCCTGCGTACTCGCCTTGCGACCCGGCATTGGGTTGCAGGCTGATGCCTTTGTACCCAGTCGCTTGGCAAAGCCAGTCACGCAGTTGCTGATCGAGCTCGGCATAGCCTTGCAGTTGATCGGCCGGTGCAAACGGGTGGGGCTGCGCAAACTCGGGCCATGTGATCGGAATCATCTCGCTGGTGGCATTGAGCTTCATGGTGCAGGAACCCAGCGGGATCATGGTCCGGTCAAGCGCCAGGTCTTTGTCAGACAGTTGCCGGATGTAGCGCAGCATGCCTGTTTCTGAGTGGTAGCGGTTAAAGACCGGGTGCGTGAGAAACGGGCTGGTGCGTTGCAGCGACTCAGGGATCAGTGTGGCGATGCCTTTTTCAAAAACTTCGAAAGAGGGAAGTTGCTGCCCTTCTTGTGCGAACAAAGCCCACAACTTGCTGATGTCTTGGCGTGTAGTGGTTTCGTCCAGGCTGATGCCCACAAAGCCTGCGCGACCCCCCACGTAGCGGCGCAGATTGAATCCTTTGGCAACGGCTTGGGTGTGCAGGACTTCAGCCGCTTGCGCCGTTCTCATGTCAACTGTCAGCGTGTCGAATGCAGCGTCGTGCAGCAACGAGGCGTCCAGTTGCTTGAGGCCTTGGGCCAGCAATGCGGTGTAGCTTGCGACGCGCCGTGCAATGCGCTGCAAACCTTCTGGGCCGTGATACACGGCGTACATGCTCGCAACCACGGCGGGTAGCACCTGCGCTGTGCAGATGTTGGAGGTGGCTTTTTCGCGGCGGATATGCTGCTCGCGGGTTTGCAAGGCGAGGCGGTAGGCCGGCTGCCCGTGCCCATCCAGGCTGACACCCACCAGTCGACCGGGCATCGATCTCTTGAAAGCATCACGGCAGGCCATGTAGGCGGCGTGCGGGCCACCTGCACCTATGGGCATGCCAAAGCGTTGTGTGGTGCCAATCACGATGTCTGCGCCCATTTCGCCGGGCGATTTCAGCAGGATCAAGGCCAACAAATCGGCGGCCAAGATGAAGGCGGCCTGCTTGCTGTGTATCAGCTCGGCTGACATCTGCCAGTCCGCCAGCCAGCCGCTGCTGCCGGGGTACTGGTTCAGGGCGGCAAAGTAGTCATCCTGTGCAATGGCCGATTGCCATTCGTCGCTGGAACGAATGATTTTGATACGGATACCCAAAGGCGCAGCGCGTGTCTGTATGACTTCAATGGTTTGGGGATGGCAGTCGCCGCTGACAATGAACACATCCCCCTTGGCCTTGACCGAACGCTTGGCCAGGGTCATCGCTTCGGCGGCAGCTGTGGCTTCATCGAGCATGGACGCGTTGGCGATGTCCATGCCGGTCAGATCTGTCACCATGGTTTGGAAGTTCACCAAAGCTTCCATGCGGCCCTGCGAAATTTCAGCCTGATACGGCGTGTAGGCGGTGTACCAAGCGGGGTTTTCGAGGATGTTGCGCAGAATCACCCCGGGCGTGTGCGTGCCGTAGTAGCCTTGTCCGATGAAGCTTTTGAGCAGTTTGTTTTTTCTGGCCATCACTTGGAGTTCTGCCAGTGCAGCCGCTTCGGTCACGGGCGAGGGCAGTTGCATGGCCTGACGGCGCGCAATGCTGCGCGGCACAATCCCTTCAATCAAGGCACGACGCGAGGCTTCACCAATGACCGAGAGCATGTGGCGCTCATCTTCGGCACTGATGCCGATATGGCGAGCGATGAATTCGGACGGGTTTTCGAGCTCGGCCAAAGGCTTAAGGGTGGACATCAGCATGTGCGTTCCTGATCTGTGCGTTGCCTCTTGTGTAGGAGCCAGCCTGCTGGCGATGATGGAAGCGGTGAAGCTTCGACAGCCATCGCTTGCAGGCAAGCTCCTACAAAGCTGGGTTTGCAGGGTGTGGGTTCAGTGAGAGGGCTCAATGGATTCAGTGAGAAGCTTAGCCAGCGGTGAATTGGGTGTAGCCCGTCTCATCGAGCAAGGCCTCAACTTCTGCAGGGTGGGATAATTTGACTTTGAAGAACCAGCCTTGTCCCAAGGGGTCGGTGTTGGCCAGGGACGGGTCGTTGCGCAATGCTTCGTTCACTTCGGTGACTTCACCGCTTACGGGCATGTACACATCGGCCGCTGCTTTCACCGATTCGACGACGCCCGCAATGTCTTTTTGAGCAAACGTTTTGCCCACTTCGGGCAGATCGACAAACACCACATCACCCAGTGCATCCTGCGCATGGTGGGTGATCCCGACCACTGCGGTGTCTCCGTCGAGTTGAATCCATTCGTGATCTTCGGTGTATTTCAAGCTCATCATGTTCTCCAAAAAATGAAAGTCAGTTTATTTAATTGCTCTAATTGGGGTCAGATTCCAATTAAACGGGTCCGCGAAAATAACGGGTAGGTACAAAGGGCATGGCACTGACGCACATGGGCACAGCTTTGCCCCGCACCATGGCGTTTAAGCGTGTTCCGGTTATGGCATATTTTGCCTGCACATAGGCCATGGCAATTGGTTGGTTCGCGGTAGGTCCGAGCAACCCGCTGCTGACTTCGCCGACCTGCTCACCTTGCGCGTTATGAAGGATGACGTGTTCTCTGACAGGGACGCGTTCCTGGGCGATCAGGCCAACACGTTTGCGCTCGACCGGTACCGTGCCGTCCAGTTGCCCCAAAACCCGTTCAGCTCCGGGAAAGCCACCAGCGCGGGCGCCTGCGCTACGGCGAGACTTTTGCAGCGCCCAATTCAGGCCGGCCTCGACGGGCGTTGTGGTGGTGTCGATGTCTTGGCCATAAAGGCACAGGCCGGCTTCCAGTCGCAGGGAGTTACGTGCACCCAAACCAATCGGCTGGACTTCGGGTTGATCAAGCAGCGCACGGGCCAAAGCGTCGGCATGCGCGGCGTGCACTGAAATTTCAAAACCGTCTTCTCCGGTGTAGCCGCTGCGGGTGATGAACAGCGCAGCGCCTTGCCATTCAAAAGCGCCACCCGTCATGAAAACCAATTTCTCGATACCTGAAACCAGTCGCGTCAAAGCCGTCACGGCCTGGGGGCCTTGAAGTGCCAGTAGCGCTTGCTCTGGCAGGCTCACAACTTGGCAGCGCGATCCGATGTGGGCTTGGATGTGGGCGGTGTCCGACACTTTACAGGCGCCATTGACAACCACAAAAATATCTCCACCGTTCATGACATCCCGATTCACAAACATCAAGTCGTCCAGGATGCCGCCCGCCTCATTCAGCAGCAGGCCATAGCGTTGTTTGCCCACCCCCAAATCGACCACATCTACCGGCATCAGACGCTCGAATGCGGCGGCGGCATCGGGGCCTGCCAGACGCAGTTGTCCCATGTGCGAGACATCAAACAGGCCTGCCGCTTGGCGCGTGTGGTGGTGTTCGGCCATCAGGCCGGCGGGGTATTGCACCGGCATGCTGTAACCGGCAAATGGCACCATGCGGGCCCCCAGTTCGAGGTGCAAAGCATGGAGTGGCGTGGTCAGCAATGAGGTGTCAGCGGTCACAAAAAACTCCAAGGGCATTGAAATGCCATGGCCTTAGCCATGACCTGCCCTCGCTGTCCGCTTTACCTGAGAGATTCGCCGGGTTCACCAAGCCCAAACGGGCCAGTGCACTGCGGGTTGCTCCTTCGGTGGATGGTGTGTCTGATGAAACACCATCTCTCTCCAGTGAGGTCACGTGATGAACTTGTGAAAGTCCAAGACGGTTGTCAGTCCTGGGTACCTGAGCGTTCTGCAGATTAAACCGCTTGCGCCTTCGGCGGCCTGACCTGATTGAACGGGTCAGACGCTCTCCTGACAGCGTTAATTATAGGCGTGATTATTTGAAACCCATGGCATGAGGCAGCCAATTTGACAATGCAGGCACGAAAGTCAACAGCACCAAAACCACCCCGTGTGCTATCAAAAAAGGTTTGAGCTCACGGGTTAATTCTGACAACGGTACTTTGGACACATTGGAGGTCACAAACAAAAGCCCTCCCACAGGCGGTGTGATCATGCCCAAGGTGAGGTTGAAGATCACCACCATGGCAAAGTGAATCGGGTCGACCCCAATTTTTGCGGCCACGGGTGCCAAGATAGGCACCAACACCATCACACCAGGCAAAGGCTCAATGAAGATGCCGAACAACAGCAAAAACACGTTGATGACGATCAGAAAAGTCCACGCATTCAAGTGAATGCTGGTGATCCAGTTGGCCATGGTTTGCGGCACACCTTCGATGGTCAAAATCCAGGCAAAGGAAGCTGACATGCCGATGATCAATAACACGGACGCCGTCAGCAGGGCAGAGCGAGACAGAATATCCGGCACAGCTTTCCACTCCAAGGTGCGGTACACGTACTTACCGCAGACCAGCGCATAAAACACGGCCACCACTGACGCTTCTGTGGGGGTGAACCATCCGGCACGCATGCCTCCCAAAATCAACACCGGCAGCAAAATGGCAGGCAGTGCTTGCCAAGTGGTTTTGAGAATTTCAGGACCAGACGGCATTTGCCCGTCGCCTTTGTAATTGCGTTTTTTGGAAATGTACCAATTGACCACGCACATCGCTGCCGAAATCAGGACACCAGGGATCAAGCCCGCGACAAACAAAGCGCCCACAGAGACGTTGTCATCAGCCAGTGCATAGATGATCATGATGATCGATGGTGGAATGATGGGCCCCACAATGGCCGTCGATGCGGTCAGGGCCGCTGCATAGGATCGGTCGTAACCGGCCTTGTCCATCATTTTGATCATCATCGAGCCCGGCCCTGCCGCATCTGCCAAGGCCGAGCCAGAAATGCCCGAGAAGAACGTCAAAGCCACCACGTTGGTGTAGCCCAGGCCACCTCGTTTGTGGCCTACAAATTGACCGGCAAATTTAAGCAAGACCTCGGTCAGCGAACCGCCGCTCATCAACTCGGCCGCCAAAATAAAGAAGGGCACAGCCATCAAAGGGAAACTGTCGACGCCCGTGAAAGTTTCTTTCAGCAACACCAACATCGGAAAACTACCGGACACCAACAAGGCCGTGACCGTGGACATGCCCAGTGCAAAAGCCACGGGCACGCCGATGGCCAGATACACACAGACCGACAACAACAAAATCACACTCGGGCTCATAGGGAGGCACTCGCTGTAGCGTCAAAGTGGGCGTCGCTGGCAAATTCCCGGCGAAGTACATAGCGGCGCACAATCAGCAACCAATGGATCAGCGTCATGCCCATACCGATGGGCAAAGCGGCATAAATCCAGGCCACAGAAATTTGGGTGGACGGGGTGGTCTGGTACTGCGTGCGGTCCATGTAGTCCAAACCCGTCCAGATGCAAAAGACACAAAACGCCGTCACCAATAGAGCAATGATGAAGCGTAAAAAAAGCGCCAGTTTGGCTGGCATGGCGTCCTGCAGGTTGTCAATCGCAATGTGACCACCATAACGCAAGACAGGTCCGCAGCCAATGAAGGTCAGCCAAATCATCAAGTGACGTGCCACCTCTTCAGCCCACTCAATCGACTGGCTGGTGGTGTAGCGCAAGGTCACATTGGCAAAAATTATCAACGACATCACAGCCAGCATGAGGATCAACAACCAGCGGTTGAAACTCATGAAGCGGGATTCAAACTTATCTAAAAACATGGGGCATCTCAGAGCAAATCATGCATAAAAAAGCCTGTGCATCAGCAGTCTGCACAGGCCGATTCAAAATTGAAAGAACGTTATTTCACGTCTTGAATTTTGCGGATATTGTCAGCGCCAAACTCTTTCGAGTAGCCGGCATACGCAGGGATCAATGCATCACGGAAGGCTTGGCCATCCACTTTGCGAACCACGCTCATGCCTTCTTTCTCCAACTGCGCGATGCCATTGTTTTCGTCGTCATTGACTTTTTTACGTTGTGCAGTACCTGCCTTTTTGGCGGCATCAGCAAAGACTTTTTTGTCCGCATCGCTGAGCTTGTTCATCAAGCGGGGCGATGTGATCAACAAAGCGGGCGAGTAAACGTGGCCCGTCAGTGACAGGTACTTTTGAACTTGCGAAAACTTGGAGGCCAGAATCACAGGAATTGGATTTTCTTGGCCATCCACAGTGCCTTGCTGCAAAGCGCCAAACACTTCGGGAAAGGCCATGGGCGTGGGCTGAATACCGAAGGTGCGGTAGCCGTCCATGTGCACTTTGTTTTCCATGGTGCGCATTTTCAAGCCAGCTGCATCAGAGGGCTTGATGATGGGTTGCTTGCTGTTCGTCATGTGGCGAAAACCGTTCTCTGTCCAAGCCAAGGCGACCAGGCCTTTGGAAGGGAACTTGGTCAAAATGTCCTGGCCGATAGGGCCGTCCATGACTTTGCGGGCATGGTCATAGTCACGAAACAGAAAAGGAATGTCCACGATCTTGACTTCAGGCACAAAGTTGCCCACGGGGCCGGTAGATGTGTTGACGAGATCCAGCGTGCCCAATTGCACGGCTTCGATCATTTCGCGCTCGCCACCCAAGGCGCTGTTGGGAAATTGCTGGCACTTGTAGCGGCCTTGTGTGCCTTTTTCGATGTCGTCGCAGAACACGGTAGAGCCGACGCCGTAATGGGATGCCTGCGTTGTTGCGTATCCGATTTTGAGCACGGTTTGAGCCGAAGCACCCGTCATCAGGCCCGCAGCCAGGCTCAAGCCGATCAAGAGAGGATTCAATTTCATATGCGTTATTTCCAAGAGAGGTAGAAGAAAAATTCGAAATGCAAATTTGTCATACAACGGGGCATTATCAGATTGTTTGACGGGGTTGATGGTACGCGTTTACCAGTATGAAGATGCGTGGCTTGAGCGGGTTACATGCCTGTGTAGTTCGGTCCGCCGCCGCCTTCCGGTGTGACCCAGACGATGTTTTGCGTCGGGTCTTTGATGTCACAGGTTTTGCAATGCACGCAATTTTGTGCGTTGATCTGCAATCGGTCTGAGTTGTCTTCGTTCTTGACGTACTCATAAACGCCCGCCGGACAGTAGCGGCTCTCGGGGCCCGCGTACTTGGCCAGGTTGATGCCCACGGGCACTGACGCATCCTTTAATGTCAGATGCGCGGGCTGGTTTTCTTCATGGTTGGTGTTGCTGATGAACACGCTGCTCAAACGGTCAAAAGTGAGCTTGCCATCGGGCTTGGGGTAGTCAATCTTGGGGCATTCGGCCGCAGGTTTGAGGTAAGTGTGGTCCGCCTTGTCGCGGCGCAGGGTCCACGGAATGTGCCCACGCAGCACGAACTGCTCAAAGCCGTTCATCAAGGTGGCCACCGTCAGGCCCTTCTTGAACCATGTCTTGAAATTGCGTGACTTATTGAGTTCGGTGAACAACCAGCTCTTCTCGAAAGCCTCGGGGTAGGCACTAAGTTCATCGTGTTGACGTCCTGCCACGATGGCGTCGTAAGCGGCCTCAGCGGCCAACATGCCGGTTTTGATGGCCGCGTGGCTGCCCTTGATGCGACTGACGTTCAGGTAGCCTGCGTCACAACCTACCAGTGCGCCGCCCGGGAACACGGTCTTGGGCAGGCTCATCAGGCCGCCAGCGGTGATCGCGCGGGCACCGTAACCGATGCGTTTGGCGTTCACTTCGCCTTTGTCATTGGTGAAATACCACTGGATGTTGGCGTGGGTTTTCCAGCGCTGGAATTCCTCAAAAGGGCTGAGCCAAGGATTGGCGTAGTCCAGACCCACCACGTAACCGATGGCGATCTTGTTGTCTTCCATGTGGTACATGAACGCGCCGCCGTAGGTGTCGTTGTTCATGGGCCAGCCGGCGGTGTGCATCACAAAGCCTGGGGCGTGGCGTGAAGGATCAATTTCCCAAACTTCCTTGATGCCGATGCCGTAGGTTTGCGGGTCGCGCCCTTCGTCAAGTTTGTACTTGGCGATCAGCTGCTTGCCCAAGTGGCCGCGAGCGCCTTCCGCAAACACGGTGTACTTGGCGTGCAGTTCCATGCCCAGCTGGAAGTTGTCGGTCGGCTCGCCGTCTTTGCCCACGCCCATATTGCCGGTGGCCACACCTTTGACCGAAGGTAAACCCCCGTTCGCGCTGCCGTCTTCGTTGTAAAGCACCTCTGCAGCGGTAAAGCCAGGGAAAATTTCAACGCCAAGGTTCTCGGCCTGCTGGCCCAACCAACGCGTGAAGTTCGACAGACTGATGATGTAGTTGCCGTGGTTTTGTGCGCACTCGGGGAGCAAAAAGTTAGGTGTGCGCAGGGCGCTGGTTTCTGACAAAAAGCTCCATGCATCGTCTGTCACCGGCTGATTCAATGGGGCGCCGAGCTCCTTCCAGTTGGGCAGGAGTTCGCTCAGTGCCTTGGGGTCCATGATGGCACCCGACAGAATGTGCGCACCCGGTTCGCCGCCTTTTTCCAGGACCACCACAGAGACATCCTGGCCTTTTTCAGCGGCCAGTTGTTTCAGCCGAATCGCGGTCGCCAAGCCGCCCGGGCCGCCGCCGACCACGACCACGTCGTAATCCATGGATTCGCGCGGGCCGTAGGTGCTCAAAATTTCTTCAGGTGTCATGGGGCTCTCATCTGGATCATGGAAATAACTGCCGCTCCATTTTGCAAAGCAAAGCTGTCGGGCTGGTGACTCATTTTATGCGTTGGAAAAGCACAATCAGAACTGCTGCAAATTTCGGGGCAAACCGCCTTGGGATACATTGCGTAAAACGAAAATGAAATCGCATGAAAATCGAACTACCAGAACGCAAGAAGCTCGTGAGTCAAATGACGATCCCTGTCCGTTGGGGCGACATGGACGTGATGGGTCATGTCAACAATGCGGTGTATTTCAGGTACATGGAAAGCGTGCGCATCGATTGGTTCGTCAAGCTCGGCTGTGACCCCAGTCCCAAAGGCCAAGGGCCTGTGATCGTCAACGCATTTTGCAATTTTTACAAACAGCTGGAGTACCCGGGCGATGTTCTGGCCAAGCTGTATGTGAGTGACCCCGGCCGAACCACTTTTGAGACTTGGATTACCCTTGAGCGGGCCGACCAACCGGGGCTGATTTACTCCGCCGGTGGGGCAACCACCATTTGGGTTGACTTTCCTATTCAAAAGGCCGTTACCTTGCCGGACCACATTCGAGCGCTGGTCACCCCCGAGTGACAGCAGGCTTGAGCATGCGACGTTGGGCCATTTCCCGGCCAATCGTCAAGAGGTCCCAATCTTTGACAAGTGACATGGCTCTGGGAAAAGCAATGGACTCTTCCAGTGCCATGTGTTCTGCATACAGGGCTTCAAAGACATTAAACCCATGCCGCAGTTCGTCCAGGTCAAACCACACGTTGTCGTGAATGGTTGCCTGAATTTGCGGCGCCAACTCAATCCAGTTCTCTTCGATCCAGCCGTGATCCTGTCGCAGTTGCTGCGCCAAGTGGGTCAGCTCGTTTTGCTGGCTTTCCAAAAGGGCCGGGAAAACATGTCTTTCTTCATCCAGATGGTGTTGCCTGGCATCGTGCGCAAAAAAAGCATGGATCGATTCGAGCTGTGCCTTTTGAGGCCGGCTCAAGCTCGGGAAGCCCTCAGTTTCCAGTAAGGCCCGAAATTCCTGAAGTTTGATCTGTATCGATTTGTGCGTCTCGTCCAGAAATTCGAACATGTCTAACGGTATCAGTGAACCCATATGCACCTCCAGAGGTTGGGTCACTGAATTTTTGATCAATCCCGTATTCAGGGGTTGATGCGTGTCAACGAGTTCGCAAAAACCCGGTCATGCCGCAGGTTTGGCTTTGGGCACCCGGCCCATCAGATAAAACTCGGGGTTAGGCATCATGCCGCTGAAACTGGCCATGCGGTTGGACAGGCCAAAGAAAGCCGTGATGGCGGCAATGTCCCAAGCATCTTCGTCGTTGAAGCCCTGCGCATGCAGAGCAGCAAAGTCGGCGTCGTCTATTTCGTCTGAATGCAGGCAGACCTTCATGGCAAAGTCGAGCATAGCGCGTTGGCGCGGGCTGATGTCGGCCTTGCGGTAGTTGATAGCCACTTGGTCAGCCAACAGGGGTTTCTTTTCATAAATGCGCAAAATGGCACCGTGCGCGACCACACAGTAAAGGCAATGGTTGGCCGCACTGGTGGTGGTCACGATCATTTCGCGCTCGCCTTTTGAGAGGCCACTTGCACGGCCCACCGACTCGGGCACCATCAAGGCATCGTGGTACGCAAAGAAGGCGCGCCATTCAGCAGGCCGTCGCGCAAAAGCCAGAAATACATTCGGTACAAAACCGGCTTTGTCCTGCACCTCCAGAATTTTGGCGCGAATGTCTTCGGGCACATCGTTCAGTTCAGGTACTGGGTAGCGTGAAGTGGTCATGGTTTTTCTCAATTTGTTTATGCTGTGGCTATTTTCCACCAAACGAAAGCACGCCATGAAACCCCAAGATTCTGCTTTGATCAATGATCCCGCCTTTCAGCAAGGTCTGGCCACCCGCACCCAAGTGATGGGGGAGTCGTTTGTAGACCGTGCGTTCACCAACGCGACCGAGTACACCTTGCCCATGCAAGAGTTCATTACCCGCAATGCTTGGGGCAATGTCTGGCAACGCCCAGGGTTGGATTTGAAAACCCGTAGCCTGGTCACTGTGGCCATGTTGACCGCCTTGGGCAAACAAACTGAGCTCAAAGGCCATGTTCGCGGCGCATTGAACAACGGGGCCACGCCCGAAGAAATCCGCGAAATTATGCTTCACGCCACGGTTTACTGCGGATTTCCGGCGGCGATTGACGCCTTTCGCAGTGCAACCGAGGTGGTCGAGGGTCTGGCCGCCAAGTAAATTTACGCCACAGGCCGCTTCAAAAGTGGTTCAAACTGACGCCTGGGCGCGTGTTTGCTTTGTCGACACTTTGATGGTAGTTTGTGCGACTGACCAGCGAACAAGGGCTCATCTTGAGCTTTCTCGCCTTCATACGTATATGCAAGGAATTGGCCATGAGCAAAATGGAAGAGCTTCTCAAGCAGCAGCATGACATCATGCTCGCCATTGAGGCGGAATACAAAAGAAGCCGCGAAGCTGCAGCGCAAGGTGAAGCCCTGGCGCAATACAACCTGGGTGTCATCTACTACAAAGGGCAGGGCGTTCAACAAAACTTTGCTGAAGCCAGTCGTTATTTCAAGCTCGCCGCTGAGCAAGGCAATGGCGATGCGCAGATTGATCTTGGGACCATGTACGAGCATGGCCATGGTGTCTCCAAAGACCCTGTTGAAGCCGTGCGTTTATACAATTTAGCCGTGTCCCAAGGCAGTGTGGTGGCGCATTGCAGGTTAGGCCATATGTTTGAAAGTGGACTGGGCGTCAAGCAAGACTACCAAGAAGCCATTCGCTTATACAAATTGGCCGCCCAGCAAGATCATGCGGATGCCCAGTACGCCTTGGGTTTGGTGTATGAGAACCACCATGGTGTGGAACAAGACAACGCAAAGGCGATTGAATGGTACAAATTGGCTGCAGCCCATGGCCATGTGGATGCACATATCCGGATCGGTGTGCTTTTGGAAAGTGGCCAAGGTCTTAAGCAAGACCATGCGCAAGCCTTGCATTGGTTCATGTTGCTCGCATCCAAAGGCAATGCGGTCGCGCAAATCAATGTGGGCATGATGCATGACCGTGGTTTGGGTGTCAAAGAAGACTTTGTTGAAGCCATGCGCTGGTACAAATTGGCCGCAGCACAGGACAATGCCGATGCGCAAACCAAGGTGGGTTTCATGTACGCCAACGGCAAAGGCGTCCCGCTCAATTACGCCGAAGCCATGCGCTGGTACAAATTGGCTGCAGAGCACGACAATGCATCCGCTTTGTCCAACCTCGGGTTCATGTATGACCACGGTTTGGGTGTCGAAATTGACGACACCAAGGCGCTTGTGTACTACAGCAAAGCCGCCAGAAAAGGTGATCCCTACGCGATCAAAAATCGCGACATCATTGAAGCCCGTTTGGCGGCGCAACAGGCACACAAGCCTGTCTAGTTTCCCTCAGGGTGAAAAACCATGTCGTTGATTACGTAGAATCGCCTCATACGTTGATTTATTTTTTCAGGAGTTACTTGTGAACAAGATTTACCCTTCTGCGGCTGCGGCCCTGCAAGGCATCATGGCCGATGGCCAGTTGATTGCAGTCGGTGGTTTTGGCCTGTGCGGTATCCCCGAGGCTTTGATTGCCGCTTTGCGCGATATGGGGACGCAAAACCTGACCGCCATTTCGAACAACGCGGGCGTTGATGATTTTGGTTTGGGTTTGTTGCTGCAAACACGCCAGATCAAGAAAATGATTTCTTCCTATGTAGGTGAGAACAAAGAGTTTGAGCGTCAGTATTTGGCGGGCGAGTTGGCGCTGGAGTTCACGCCGCAAGGCACCTTGGCCGAAAAACTGCGTGCGGGGGGGGCGGGCATCCCCGCTTTTTTTACCAAAACCGGTGTGGGCACCTTGGTGGCCGAGGGCAAAGAGGCCCGTGAATTCGATGGCGAGGTCTACATCATGGAGCGTGCTTTGGTGCCGGATGTGTCCTTGGTGAAAGCCTGGCGCGCCGATAAATCGGGCAATTTGCAGTTTCGCTACACCGCCCGCAACTTCAACCCTGCGGTGGCCATGGCCGGCAAAATTTGCGTGGTTGAGGTCGAAGAAATTGTGGAAACAGGCTCTATGCACCCCGACAGTGTTCATTTACCGGGCATTTATGTGCACCGCATCGTATTGAACGCCACACCCGAAAAGCGCATTGAAAAGCGCACGATTACTGAGAAAGCAGGAGTTTGATATGAGCTGGAGTCAAGACCAAATGGCAGCCCGTGCGGCCCAAGAATTGGAAGACGGTTTTTATGTGAACCTGGGCATTGGCATCCCCACCCTGGTCGCCAACTTTGTCCCTGCTGACAAAGAAGTCTGGTTGCAAAGCGAAAACGGGATGTTGGGCATTGGTGCTTTCCCAAATGAAGATGAAGTCGATGCCGACCTGATCAATGCGGGCAAGCAGACCGTGACCACCATCAAAGGCTCGTCCATCTTTGGCAGCGAGCAGTCGTTTGCCATGATCCGTGGGGGCAAGATCAACTTATCGATTCTTGGTGCGATGCAGGTCAGTGAGAAGGGCGATCTGGCCAACTGGATGATCCCCGGCAAGATGGTCAAAGGCATGGGTGGCGCGATGGACCTGGTGGCGGGAGTCAAGCGCGTGATCGTGCTGATGGAACATGTCGCCAAAAAGAAAGACGGCACCGAAGACCTCAAGATCTTGCCTCTTTGCACACTGCCCTTGACGGGCGTGGGCGTGGTGGACCGCATCATCACCGATCTGGCTGTCATGGATGTGTCTCCTCAAGGGCTTAAAGTGGTTGAACTGGCGCCGGGTGTGACACCGGAGGCCATTCAGGCCAAAACCGGTGTGAAGCTGATTTTTTAAAGGCTTTTGCAGACAAAACTCAGTTAAAGCATTAAATTCGGTGTAACTATAAATCTTAGTTTTATAGTACTTAAATAATTCATTTTCAATATAGAATCACAAGACAAAAAATGACATAGGCGACAACAACGTGACAACGCATACGGATGATGAACGGGTCAATGGAAGCAGACTGCGCGAATTGCGTGAGGCAAAAGGCCTTAGCTCCGAACAGTTGGCTCGTTTATGCAGTCTTTCCGTGCAGCAAGTCCTTGAGCTTGAAAATGGCGGTAATCAAAGGTTTTATTCGATCAATATCAAAATCAATGCCGCCCGCAAAGTTGCACAAGTGTTGGCCGTTCACGAATCAGAGCTGCTTGTTGAACCGATATCCGTAGCCGAAGAGTCGCTCGCTGAAACGCCGAGCCTGCAGCTGCAAGCTGAACCCGTGAAGATGAACCACGTCGAACCTCCATCTTCGTGGGCAGGTTACGTGATTGTGTTCACGGTTTTTTTGGGTGCAGGGGCTTGGTGGTTTCAAAAAGATCTACCCGTTTCATCCCCCTCGCTACCTGCTGCCGAACGACCTTCTTCCTTGGAATCAGAGGGGTCTCCTGTTGGCGTTGGTGCGCAAATTGTGCCTGCTGCTGTTGACACACAAGCCAGCATTTCGGTGCCTGAAGTCGTTGCAAAAGAGCCCGATTTACAGGCCTGTAATTTCGATGGCGAGATACTTATTTTGGAAGCACAAGTTCCAAATAAGCCGGCGGACAAAGTCAGCCTGATGATGCACAGACAAGGTGAATTGTGTGTCCAAGACAGCACCGGTAAAGTATGGCGGGAAGACCTCAAACCTTGGTTAGGGCGCAATTTTTTAGGGACGCCACCATGGCGACTCACCAGCCCCGTTTTGTTCTACGGGGATGTTTATTTTCAAGGTGAAAAAATGCAAATTCCCTCTCAAAAAGTGCATTCCATCACCCTGAATGCCAAGCCATCCAACCCTTAGTCTCGGACTGGAATCACAAAATTTTGAAGGCCGACTTGATCATCTTGCGGATCAAGGGTTGAACCCCACCGGCTTTAAACAACGTGGCCGCTATCGAGAACTGGGTTTGAACCACCCCGCGTTCATGGCTGAAGGTTTTGAACCCATAGTGACCATGCGCGTTGCCGATGCCTGAATTGTTCACGCCGCCAAAAGGTAAGTTACCGTGCAAAAATTGCATCAGCGCATGGTTGACACACGCCCCGCCCGATGCTGTTTGGGTCAGTACTTTGTCGATCAAGGCCGAGGTCTGGCTGTAGATGTACAACGCCAACGGTTTAGGACCCGCATTGATGTCGGCAATGACTTCATCGATGTCGGTATAACCGATCACAGGGAGCAATGGGCCAAAAATTTCTTCGTGCATGATGCGGGCCGCCTTGGGCACGTTGTCCAGCAGCGTGGGTTGGATGAAGCAAGACACCTGATCGAACCCGCCCCCGATCAAGGTGTGCGCACCCAGGGCTTGTGCGTCTTCCAGCAGTGCTTTGACGCGGGTGGTATGGCGTGCATTCACCATGTGCGCCAAATGCGGACTGTTTTGCTGCTCAGACAGTGTTGAGCCGTAGGCCTTCATCAGCTCTTTGCGGCAACATGCGACCCACTTTTCTTTCACACTCTCATGCACATACACATAATCCGGTGCGATGCAGGTTTGCCCTGAGTTAGTGAACTTGGCCCACATGGTGTTGCTTGCGGCCAGTTCGATGTTGGCGCTGGCATCCACAATGGTGGGGCTCTTGCCGCCCAGCTCTAACGTGACGCTGGCCAAATTCTTGGCCGCCGCTGCCATGACGTGTTTACCGATAGCCGGACTGCCTGTGAAAAAGATGTGATCAAAAGGGAACTCTTGCAGAGCTTGTGCGACATCCGCCTCACCCATGAAGATCGCGACCTCGTCTTCGGTGAAAACTTCTCGAATCACTTTGGCAATCAAGGCGGATAAATGGGGCGTCAATTCGGAAGGTTTCAAAATGGCCGTATTGCCCGCCGCAATGGCGGAGATCAACGGCCCTAAGGTCAGGTTCACGGGGTAGTTGAAAGGCCCGATGATCAAACAACGACCCCGCGGCATGTACTGCACATGGCTGCGTGTACCGGCCGTGAGCAAGGTGGGCCACACGCGTTGGGGCTTCATCCATTTTTTGATGTTTCGGATGGCGTCATTGGCCTCAACGCACACGGGCAAAATCTCCCCTAGATCGACTTCGCCCGGGGGCTTTTTGAAGTCGGCATAGGCCGCGATATACCAGGCTTCGGAATGCGCAATCACGGCATCCCTGAGTTTGCGGATTTTGGCAATGCGCTCATTTGCAGTGGAGCTTCTCAGGCGCAGCGCAGTGGCTGCTTGCCCATTGAAAACGGCTTCCATCTGAGCCTTGGATGCGAAAGGCTGACGTGCGACAAGGCTCATGAAAAATCTCCGGTGGTTAGGGCAAGTTCAGCGCAGTCTAATGCATACACAGGGAATGCAGTTGCTTGCCAAACCCTTTCAGAGTCAAACCTTAGCGGCTCACGATCGAAAAATTACCCGGTGCTTTGTCCAGCAAAGACAGAAAGCGAACCAGGTCTACTTTGCTGCCCCCAATTTGGAGGTCATCGCTCAGCAGCGTGTCATTGACGCCCGCAGTGCCTGTCATCATTTTCACAAACAGGGGATGCGTCAAGGTGAGTGTGGCATGGGCATCTGGCGCTGGCGCTGATTTTTTGAAATGCAGTACGGCGTTCTCGATCCACAAAACATAGCTTGTTTTTTTGTCTGAAAAAACCAGATTGATTTTCAGCTTCTTGCCCTCGGCCGCGGGGCCGTCCAGACTGGCGGCCATGGCTTCAAAGAAACGCTCTACGGGTGTTTGTGTGAGCATATCGACCAACATAGAGCGGTCAACTCCTTGGGTTGGTGGGCCTCCACGCAGTTCAGCGGCAGCCGTCAGGTAACTGTTACGCCAGGTGGCAGCCTCGGACATGTAGCCCATTTGATCGTAAGTGCGGGCCAACAGGGCTTTGGCGGGTTTGTGATCGGGTGCACCAAAAACAGCATGGTTGAGAAGTTCTGCCGCCCATCGGTAATCCCCCTTGTCGTAGGCGGTCTGTGCAGCGGCTACCGCTTTGTCGACGCCGCCCATGAGCTCCAGGTATTTTTGGGCAGATTCTTGGGGCGGCAAGGGATTCAAGTGGGCCGGGTTGCCGTCATATGCGCCCAGATAAAACTGGTACACCGCTTTGACGTTGTGCCGCAGATCGCCGTAATAGCCACGACTGCCCGGATAGCGCGAGAGGGATGCGGGTAACTTGATTTTGTCGGCAATCTCGCGTGGCGTGAAGCCCGCATTGGCCAGACGAACGGTTTGGTCGTGGGTGTACTTGTAAACGTCGCGGTGTTGGGTAATGAATTCTGTGATCCGCGCTTTGCCCCAAATCGGCCAATTGTGTTGACCGACATAGACTTCGGCATCGGCCATTTGATCGAGTGCTTCCTGCATGTAGGTGGACCAGCGCAAGGCGTCTCGGACCTTGGCGCCGCGCACGGGCAGCAAGTTGTGCATGGTCTGCGACAAGTTTTCTGCGCCCCCGTATACTTTTTTGTCGGGCAGAGAAAAGGTCAGTTCGGCAGGCGCTTCGGCACCCGGCACGTTGTGAAAAATAAAACGCACACCGTCTAAAGTCAAGGCCTGTGTCGGTTGGTTTATCAGTTGAGTGGGTTGGAGAATACCCACGGTGCCGTAAGCCACACTCTTGCCCAGTCCGTTATCGACCCATCCTTTGGCCGAGCGGTCCAGATTTTTGCCAAACTGGTACATGGACCGCCGGGCCATGGCGGTACCCACCAAGATGTTCTCGCTGGTGGCTTCTTCCATGAAGCCCTCAGAGGCAATGACGGGAATATTTCGGTTGGCCACTTCTTGCGCAGAGACCACCCCCAGTGCACCCCCAAAGTGATCGGCATGACTGTGCGTAAAAACAAGGGCCGTGACGGGCTTGTTGCCAAGGTGTTTGCGTGCAAAAGCCATGGCAGCGGCTGCGGTTTGGCGGGCAGTCAATGCGTCCACCACAATCCAGCCGGTCTTGCCTTCGATCAAGGTGATGTTGGCGATGTCAAAACCGCGCAATTGATACACGCCCTCGGTCACTTTGAAAAGCCCCACTTGTGCATTCAAAATGGCATGGCGCCAAAGGCTGGGATTGACTGTGTCTGGTGCTGGGCCTGCGGTCAATTTGAAGGCATCGAAGTCAATCAAGACCTCGCCTTTGGCACCCATAATTTGACCTTCAGGTCGGGCCATGAAGCCTCGCTTGGCTTCTTCAAAGTCTTGTGGATCGTCAAGCGCCAATTCGTTGGCAAACTGTGCATTGACTTTCAGGGTTTCTGAAGTGGCATCGCCCGCGTTACCGCCAATACCCTTGGATTGATTGCAGCCCGCAGCAGCCAAGATCAAGGCTGTGAAGAGTGCGCAGTTGATTTTGCGCCACATCATGGTTTGGAGGTTTCTTGAACCCAGAGTTGTTTCAAAAAATCCTTGTCCAACAAGAGCCAGATGATGACCGGTGCCAAGGGTGTCAGGACCAGAAAGCTGAACTGGTAAGCAAAGGCAATGGCTTCGAGTTGCCAGCCCACAATGTGCGTGGTCATTTGCGCTTTGGGGCCGCCTTGAAAGGCAATGTCGCGCAGCCAATGAAAACACAGACTCATGGCTTGCACCGGGATCAGCACCACCGTGCCGATGGCAATCTTAAGCAGCCACTTGTGCGGGCGCGAGGCCAGCAGCATGGCCCACAGCAACACCACGCCATAGCCGTATTTCAAAAAGTTCACCTCGGGCGTCATGTCGGCCAGCAGCATTTGGCCTTGTTGGGGGATGTACACCCCGACGCGTGTCAGCAGCACGCCCACGGTGCCCGTGCGTTGCACCCCCTCAGCCCAGGTGGGGTAAAAAAAGTGCATCAAACTACCCGCCAATTCAATGGCCGGCGCAGCCAACCCGTTGGCCATGTAATACCAAGGCACCATGAGGGCCAGCAAGGCCAGCAGGCTCAAGCCCAGAAAGCGGCCAATGCCACTAGGCGGCAAGGGGCGCCTCGGTTTCTGGGGGCGGAGTTTCTCGGGCCACAGCGCGAATCCACAGCAGCCAGATCACCAACACGTCGAGCATGATCAGCGCTTGCCACAAATACAGGTGCGCAAACTCAAAGGCTTGGTAATTCCATTGCCCCAAATAAAACAAACTGATGATGCGCAGCAAGTTCACACCCTGCACGGCCACAATACCAATCGCAATGCCCGCCAGTTTGAGCTTGAGGGACGATGGAAAGGCCAGCATGCCGGCAATCAAAATGATGGCGGCTTCGACGCCATTGCAGCCCGCCTCGATGGACACGCCAAAGCCGCTGGCGCTGCTTTGCAAAATACGGTCATGCGAAATGATGCTGCCATCAAACAACTGCATGATGTGCGCACTGGCGTAGGCCAAAAAGCCCGTCCAAGGATGAACCACGCTTTGCTGAACGGGCGAGAGCATTTCTATGCCAAAAAGCAAGGCCAGTGTTCCGATGAAGATGCAAAAAAAGCGGATCATGTTGAAAGCATCAGGCCCGATGGGATGCCTGAACTTTTGGGATTCAAAAGCAGGCGCGTGGAGCGGGTGATGGGAATCGAACCCACGTTATTTGCTTGGGAAGCAAGAGTCCTACCATTGAACGACACCCGCGATGCTCCCAATTATAGAGCGATGAAAGCATTGCAAAGCCTCTGTATAGTGTTCACATGAAACTCCTGATTTTTGGGCGCTCAGCATGCTTGTGTGCCATTTTTCTTATCAACGGTGCAGTCGCATGGGCGGCTCGCCCGATGGTCACTGATGACGCCAATGTGGTTGACCCGCGCTCTTGTCAAAACGAAAGTTGGGTCCGTTTTGGCCATACTTCCATCGAGAGATGGACGGTTCCGGGTTGCAATTTTTGGGGTGACACTGAAGTATCGCTGGGTGCTAACTTTCTTTCCGAGCAAAATCGCACCAACCAACAGTTGGGCCTGTTGCAAATCAAAAAACGTTGGCAAGTTGTCGCGCCAGGGCAGTGGGGTTTGTCTACGACTTTGGGCAAGGTGCAGTCAACGAGCGCTGCGCCTGGTTTCGCCCCCACTATGGATACTTATGTGAACATACCTCTGACTTGGCAAACTTCCCAAGGACCTGTTTTGCATTTGAATTTGGGTGCTTACCACCACCAGGCTGAGCGTGTGACGCAATCCACATGGGGTATTGGGGGAGAGGTTCCGCTTCATCCTCGCATGTTTGCCATCATGGAAGCCTTTGGAGAGGCTGGCAACCGAAGCAAGGTTCAATTGGGGTTGCGTTATTGGGTGGTGCCACAAGCGGTTCAAATCGATACCACGATGGGGCAAGATATCCAGGGGACAAGCCAGTCACGCTGGCTTTCTTTGGGTCTGCGATTGATCACCCAAGCTTTGTATTTAGGGTGCCCAGCCAAAAGGCCTTGTTTCACTGGCTTGTCATGAAATTTGAATATCATGGCACCCCTATGATGTTCAAGTATCCGTCTCGTTCTTTGGCTTTCAAATTCCTTGGTGGTGGTTGGGCGGGCCTGTGTTTGATGGTTTGTGCTTTTGCGCAGTCAGAAGACACAGAAGACTTTACTGCCCGTTACCAGGTGACTTACAACACCCAGTCGCATCCGGCATTTCGTTCGTCTTATGCCGGTGAGAACAGCATGACGGCTGCGGCTGATCGGATGTTCACTTTCTCTGCCACAGCGCATTGGGGTGCACGCCTCTGGCAAGGGGGCGAAATTTACTTCAATCCCGAGTTGGCTGCGGGTGTGCCTTTTGCGGGTAACTTGGTGGGCCTGGGCGGCTTTACCAATGGCGAGATTACCCGTGCAGCGGGCTCGCAACCCAAGCCCTATCTGCAGCGTCTGTTTTTGCGCCAAACCTGGAACCAAGGTGGCGAACGAGAAAAGGTGGAGTCCGACTTCAACCAAATGGCGGGCAGCGTGGATAAAAACAGGTTTGTGTTGACTGCCGGCAACTTCTCGACTTTGGATGTCTTTGATGACAACGCTTACGCCAAAGACCCTCGAACCCAGTTCATGAATTGGGGCAACTGGACCTATGCGGCGTATGACTATGCAGCAGATGCGCGCGGTTTTGGCGTGGGTCTGGCCGGTGAGTGGTACCGCAACGAGTGGGTCTTTCGGTTTGCCCGAATGTCCGGCCCGCAAGAGCCCAATGGTTTGAAGATTGATTTTGCATTGGCCAAGCATTACGGTGATCAGCTCGAGGTGGAGCACGCCCATACCCTGCTGAACCAGCCTGGCAAGGTGCGTGTATTGGCTTGGCGCAATCGCGCTGTTGTGGCCAGTTTCAACGAAGCTACCGCTTACTTGAAGGCGCACCCTGGCACCAATCCGCAAAGCTTCTTTGATGTGCGCAATGGCGAAAAAATAAAATACGGTTTAGGGTTCAATCTGGAACAAGCCATCACGCCATCGGTGGGGTACTTTTTGCGGGCCATGAAAGCAGATGGTCGAACAGAAACCTATGCCTTCACCGAGGTGGACAACTCCATCTCCACCGGGGTGCGTTTGTTGGGTGACTTGTGGGGTCGCGCAGACGATGTGGTGGGCGTTGCTTGGCTGCGCAACGGCTTATCCAAAGAGCGGCGTGAATTTTTGGAGGCTGGAGGTATTTCTTACTTTATTGGTGATGGGCACTTACGCTATCAGCCAGAGCAAATTTTGGAGACTTTTTACAGTTTCAAAATCGCCAAAGGAACGTGGCTCACCGCTGATTACCAGCGCATTCAAAACCCGGCCTACAACGCCAATCGCGGTCCTGTCAATGTGTATGCACTGAGGGCGCACGCGGAGTTTTGAAGCTCAGGTGCGCCTCCAGGCCCGAACCTACTTTTGTGTTTTGCAGCCAGAAAGTAGCCCCTAACAATTGGGCATACCGGGTGACGATAGACAGGCCAAAGCCTGCACCTTGTCGCATGGCTTGACCTGCAACGCCCTGAGTGCCGCGAGCGAGAAGCTGCTCACATTCCTCTTGCGTCAGGCCGGGACCGTTGTCTACCACGGTCAATTCAATCTGATCTTCCATCGCGCTCAGGCGCACCGTCACTTGGGCTGGGGCCAGCGATTGCGGTTTGCCATAACGCAATGCATTGTCGATCAGGTTGTTCAAAATGCCTTCGATCAAGGTGGGGTTGCCCATGAGGGTGAACGCCTGTTCAACGCCTTCGGCCCCGAGGTCGACGTTCATGGCCCGCGCGCGGGCGCTCGTCTCCACAATCGCGTTCGTCACCAGCAGGTCTAGGCGCACCGATTCTCTGCGCAAGGTCAAATCGGCTTCATCGGCCAATGCCAAAGCCAACAACTGGTCCGCCAAATGGCTGGCGCGTTTGCTGCTGTCTTGGATGCGCACAAGTTGCTCGCGCCAAGCTTGGGGTTGGTCGCTTTGTAATCCGTATTCAGCCAAGGCCCGTATGCCCGCCAATGGCGTGCGCAACTCGTGCGCCACATTGCCAGAGAATTCTCGTTGTGCGTTCAACCCATCTTGAATGCGAGCGAGCAGGGCGTTGATGGCGGCGTTCAGTTTGTCCACATCTTGCGTGTTGGAGGTCACCAACATGGGCTCCAGGTCAGCGGCGTCGCGCAGTTCCACGGCCAACTCCAAATCCACCAAGGGTTGCAAATCACGGGCAATGGCCCAACGCAGCCAGATGGCTATAGACACAAACAACATCAACTGAGGCAAGATCGAGTACCCCAGCAATTGCTCCAAAAGATGCGTGCGGCTGCGGTTGGTTTGTGCGACCACGATGGTAAAGGGACTGGGCTTGAGTTGGTGCAACATCACACTGCGCATGGGCCGCCCCTGAAAATGCACATCGCCAAATTCAATCGCCGATTTTCCCGGCACCAGATCGGCGGGTCCTTTTAAACCCGCATGGCCCGCCATCAGTGAACCGTTCTCGCGGTAGACCGCAAAAAACATCGATTCACTTTGGTCAAACAACAAGCTGCCAATTTCAGTGGAGGACAGATCGATCTCGAGCTGGGGCGGCCAAGCTTCATTGAGCCGTACATGGCCCGCAACAGCGTAAGCATCATCCAGCAATGAGCGGTCAAAAGCCTTTTGCGCAAAGTAATTGGCAATGCCCGCAGACAGCAGGGTGCCGATCAACCAAACGACGGCCAAGGGGACCAAAACGTGACGCATCAGTTTGGCACGCAGTGAAGGTTTTATAAAGGGCGTCAGCTGATGCACAGTGGTCATGCTTCTTCCTCCAATAAGTAGCCAATGCCGCGCAGGGTGCGGATGACCGCGCCACTTTGGCTGAGTTTGCGGCGCAACCGCGAGATGAAAGCTTCCAGGGCGTTGTCGCCCAAAGCGGCGTCGAAGTCAGACAATTTATCCGACAGCGCCCGCTTGTGAACAGCGCGCCCCGGTGGGGACATTAACTCCCACAGCACTTCAAATTCTCGGGCGGGCAGCAACAGGGGCTCTTGCGCCAAGCTGAAGCGACGGTTCTTTCGGTCCAATGCCAGTTGCCCCAC
>CANBWK010000040.1 GCA_947373105.1 Comamonadaceae bacterium
GACTTCAGCGGCATGTACGTGCGCAACGGCCCCGTGCCACAGCACGCCCCCAAAGGTAAATACCACTGGTACGATGGCGACGGCATGTTGCACGCGGTGCATTTTCAAAAAGGACAGGTCACCTACCGCAACCGCTGGGTCAACACCGAAGGCTTGCAGGCCGACCAAGCGGCTGGTGTTAGCCTGGCCCCTGGACTCAAACAACGTCTGCCTGAAGGCGCACTGCCAGACGATGCACTGAAAAACACCTCCAACACCGATGTGAAATTTCACAACGGCAAACTGCTCTCCATGTGGTACCGCGGTGGCGCGGTCTACCAAGTCGATCCGCTGAGTCTGGAAACGCTGGGCAAACTGGAGTCAGACCCGCGCTTAAAGGATCTGCAAATTTCGGCCCACTCCCGCGTCGACGAACGCACGGGCGAATACCTGTTTTTTGCCTACGGCAACCAGCACCCCTACATGCATTACGGCGTGGTCAACGCACAGGGCCAATTACAAACCTTGGTCCCGGTGGAGTTGCCTGGCCCCCGCTTGCCGCACGACATGGCCATCACCGCCAACTACAGCATCTTGCATGACTTCCCGCTGATCAATAACCCCGAGGCCCTTAAAGCCGGGCGTTACAGCCTGGAGTTTCACCCCGAGTGGAAGTCGCGCTTTGCCGTCATTCCCAGACACGGCAGCGCCGATCAAATCCGCTGGTTTGAAGCCGACCCCCGCTACATGCTGCATGTGGCCAATGCCTGGGAAGAAGTCAACGAAAAAGGCGAAACCGAGTTGGTCATGCTGGGCACCCCTTACGCCATGCCCAAAAACTTTGACGGCACTTTGGATGTCAAGCGCTTGCTGTTCACCATTGGCAGCCAAGGCACCGAATACGAGTTCTACCAGTGGCGGTTTAACCTCAGCACCGGCCAGACCCGCGAGAGCGTGGTGGACGACATCTTGAACACCGAGTTTCCGATGATCAACGCTTGGTTCCAAGGCTACAAAAACCGCTACACCTACCATGTGCTGATGGGCCGTGCGCGCACCGTGGAGCAACCCCACTTTGCGGGTTTGGCCAAGTACGACCTGGACACCGGCAGTGCTGTGACTTACCACCCCGGCGAAGGCTACTGGTTCAGTGAGGCCCCTTTTGCAGCCCGTGACAACCCTCAAGCCGAAGACGATGGCTACCTGATCGGCTTTGTCTGGAACGGCCTGAAGGACCGCTCGGAAGTCTGGATCATCGATGCCCAAAAACTGGCCAACGGCCCCGTGGCCCGTGTCATCTTGCCTCAGCGCGTGCCCCATGGCTTTCACAGCACCTGGGTGCGTGAAGCCTTGCTCACAAAAACCCAATTGAGCCACTGACACCATGGGCACTTTAACAACTCAACCGACGGCCCAAGACCTGCAGGGTGTATGGACCTTGGTTCGCTGGGAAATTACCTACGACGATGGGCGTGCGACCACCTACCCTTTCGGCCCAGACGCCACGGGCCTGATTCAGTACACCCACGACGGCGGCATGGCCGCCTGCATCGCCCGCGCAGGCCGGACACCTCTGTCCAGCGCCAGCGTGCGCAGCGCCCCAGAGGCCGAACGCTTGGCCGCGTTTGAGAGTTTTTTCCAATACGCCGGACGTTACGAAGTCCGCGTGCACCAAGGCCAAGCCCAGGTGGTGCACCACGTCAGCCACTCTTTGAACCCGAACTTTGTCGGCAGCGATCAGATCCGCAACATGGACTTTGCTGCCGATGGAACGCTGACCTTGTCGGCCTCTGATGCAGTGCCCGGTTCGAGCACCCTCAGACACCACCGTTTAATCTGGAAGCGATGATGAACTTGTTTGAAAAACACCGTCCGGTCTTCGAAAAAGCCCAACAAACTTGCGCCACACGCGCATGCTGGAGCCCCTACCCGGACATGCCGGACAAATACCCAGAAGCCGCACAGGCCAAAGCAGCAGGTCTGCTGGCTTTTGAACAACACCTCCAACGGGGCCGCTTCGATCTGGACCAACCGGGCATCCACGCCTGGGTGGGTGAAGAAATATCTCCGTACACCCAAGCCCCTTTGGGTATGGTGTATCCACAATCGGACATGGACCGCCTGTTTGACGCCGCCGAACACGCCATGGGCAGCTGGGCACTGGCGTCCATCACCGAGCGCATTGGCGTGCTCATGGAAGTGCTGGAAGTCATTTACCGTGACCACCTGTTTGAAGTTTTGCATGCGGTCATGCACACCGCCGGCCAAAGCTACAACATGGCCTATGCCGGCTCGGGCGTGAACGCCCTGGACCGCAGCATTGAAGCCTTGGTCTATGCCGAACAGGCCATGCGCTCCGTGACCCCCAGCGCGGTATGGCAACGCCGTTTCGGCAGCGCAGAAATTCAACTGCAAAAAACCTACCGACTGGTGCCGCGTGGCACCGCCGTCTGTTTTTCTTGCGCCAGCTTTCCCACTTGGAACGCCTGGCCCTCCATGATGGCAAGCCTGGCCACCGGCAACCCGGTGATCCTCAAACCTCACCCGGCAACGGTGTTGCCCATGGCCATCACGGTCAAGGCTTTCAGGCAAGTGCTGCAATCGCGGGGCTTTGATCCCAACCTGGTGACACTGGCCATTGACACCAGCAGCGAGCCGATTGGTAAGCTGCTGATTCAACACCCCAAGACCGCCATCGTGGACTTCACCGGCAGTGTGCGCTTTGGCCAATGGGTGGAAAAAAATGCCCACCCGGCCTTGGCCTTCACCGAAACGGCTGGCTGCAACACCGTGGTGCTCGAATCCAGCGATGATCTGGATGCGGCCTTGCGCAACCTGGCCACCACCCTATGCCTGTTCAGCGCGCAAATGTGCACCAGCCCGCAGAACATCTATGTGCCCAAGGCCGGTGTCCAGACACCCCAAGGCCTGGTGCCTTTTGCCGAAGTGGCGCAGCGCCTGGCCCATGCAGTGCAAGCCTTAACGTCAGACCCCAAAAAAGCCGCCATGATTTTGGCCACCATCCAGTCGCCGCAAACCTTGGCTTTACTACAAGACATGCAAGCGCAAGGGCAGCAACGCGGCAAGGTGCTGCTCGCGCCCACGGCCTATGTCCACCCGCAATTTCCCAACGCACGCACCAGCACCCCGTTGATGCTGCAAGTGAGTACGCAAGAGCGCGACCTGTATGCCGAGGAGCGCTTTGGCCCCATCAGCTTCGTGATTGCCTGCGACGATGTCCAGGACGCTTTGCAGCACGCCACACACGATGCGCGCACGCAAGGGGGACTGACCGCATTTTTGTATTCCACCCGTGAAGACTTCATCGCCCAAGCCGAGGCCGCCTATGCCCGCGCAGGCGCACAACTGACCATCAACTTGTTGGGGGCCATGCCCTTGAACTTTGCCGCAGCCTACAGCGACTACCACGTCACGGGCCTGAACCCGGCGGGCAACGCCACCCTGACCAACTTGGCCTTCGTGGCCGGGCGTTTTGGCATTGTGCAATCACGCCGCCCCGTGACTCAAAGCACTGAAACAACACCATGAGTGCAAAACGTTTGCCACTTCGGCTACCGGTTTTTGCCGCCCCGATGTTTTTGATCTCAGGACCCGAGATGGTCGTGGCCGCTTGCAAGGCGGGCATTGTGGGCGCCTTTCCTACGCCCAACGCCCGCCCCATTGAGAAACTCAATGAATGGATGCAAACCATCACCGAAGGCCTGGCTGTGGCACGCGAAGAACAAGGCGCCAACACCGTCGGTCCCTGGTGTGCCAACCTGGTCACGCATTCGTCCAACACACGCTTGGCACAAGACTTGGAACTGATTGCACGCTACAAACCCCCTGTCGTAGTGACCGCCTTGGGCAGCCCCAAACCGGCCATCGAGGTGGTGCACGCCTATGGGGGGCGCGTCTTCGCCGATGTCATCAATCTGACCTTGGCCCACAAAGCCGTCAAAGCCGGGGCCGATGGCCTGGCTTGCGTCTCGGCAGGTGCAGGGGGGCACACCGGCTTTTTATCGCCGTTTGCTTTTGTTAGCGCCATCCGCGAGTTCTTCGATGGCGAAGTGGTTTTGGGCGGCGGCATCAGCGACGGCTGGGGCATTGCTGGCGCCATCGCAGCCGGCGCCGATTACGTCTACATGGGCACTCGATTCATTCCCGCAACGGAAAGCATGGCGCCCGAAGCCTACAAACAAATGGTCGTCGATTGCACAGTCGACGACCTGATCGTGAGTGCTGGCGTGACGGGTACATCGGCCAGCTGGCTTAAACCTTCTTTGCGTTTGAGTGGACTGGACCCCGACAACATGCCTTCAGCGCCTTCACGGCACTACGACAGCGGCACCTCTTTTGCAGTCAAAAAATGGCTGGACGTATGGGCCGCAGGACAAGGCCTTGGCACCATCCACAAAACCGAACCCGTGGCCTGCATCGTGGACCAGCTGGCGAACGAGTACACCTTGGCCATGCAACGTTTGCAAGGCCTTCCCTATCCGCAAAGGAGCTTTCAATGAACGAACCTGTTTATATTCTGGGCGGCTACCAAACCGACTTTGCCAAGTCGTGGGCCCGCAACGGTCAGGACATTTCAGACATGGTGCAAGAAGCCACGCAGGGGGTGCTTGAGAACTGCGGCCTGGAAACTGCGGCCATTCAAAGCATCCATGTGGGCAATGCCTTTGGTGAAATGCAACGCCAGCAAGCCCATCTGGGCTCTATGGTGGCGCAGATGACACCCGATCTGTGGGGGGTGCCTGCCATGCGCCACGAAGGTGCATGCGCGTCTTCTTCACTGGGCGTGCTGTCCGCCATGGCCGAGATCGAAGCCGGTCGCTATGACTGCGTGCTGGTCATGGGGGTTGAAGAGTTCAAGAACACTTCGGGCAATGTGGCTTCAGTCAACCAAAATGCCGCCGCCTGGCAAGGACACGAAGACATCGATTGCACCTTCATGTGGCCGGCCGCTTTTGGGCTGCTGGCCCAAGAGTACGAGCGCCGATACGGTCTGGACCGCCGCCATCTGAATCGGATTGCTGAAATCAATTACGGCAACGCCAAACGCAACCCCTTGGCACAAACCCGTTCGTGGCAATTTGATGCCCTGAGCTTCACGGATGATGACGAAGCCAATCCAGTGATCGAACCTGGAACCCGTCGACAAGATTGCGGCCAAATCACAGACGGTGCTTGCTCGGTGGTCCTGGCCTCTGCAGGGTTTGCCAAAGCTTATGCCGAACGCCACGGTCAAGATTTGAACCAAATGGCACGAATTGCGGGCTGGGGCCACAGGAATGCAGGCCTGCGGTTTCACGACAAACTCGAACGCAGCCAAGGTCAGGTGTATGTCTTCCCACATGTACGCGACACCATTGAAGACGCATGGCGACGTGCCGGTGTAGCTGGCATTGAAGCGATGAATGGCATTGAAACCCACGACTGCTTCACCACCACCGAATACATGGCCATTGACCACTTGGGCCTGACCGCACCCGGCCAAAGCTGGCAAGCCGTAGAAGACGGATCGATCTCGCCCGGGGGTCGTTGCCCCATCAACATGAGTGGCGGCTTGATAGGTTGCGGTCACCCGGTGGGTGCCACGGGCTCACGCATGCTGTGGGATGCGGCGCGCCAAGTGACAGGCCAAGCAGAGGCTTGCCAAATCGAAGGGGCCCAGCGCATCCAGACCCTGAACATCGGTGGCTCCTGCGCCACAGTGGTCAGCTTTGTCGTTGAAGCGGGAATGGCATGATCGAATTCCTGTGGCAGCAGCAGCCGACTGCCTTGCTGATCCTCTGGATCGCTCTGGCAGCTTTGTGGCTTTGGGGAATGCCGGGCGAACACACCCGCTGGCTCGACCGCGCCTATCCGCTGCTGCCATTAGGTGTGACGGCACTCGACGCCAGTGGCGCTTTCACGTCCGACTTCCTGTCGAACTTTTTGCAGTTGGGCTTGGGGTTGTGGATCGGGCTCACGCTGGTCTGGGTGATCAGCCTGATCAAACGCGACGCCAGCATCATGGATATCGCATACGGTGGTTTGTTACTTGCAGCGCCGTGGTGGCTTTTTAGCCACGGCGGCAGTAACACCCAGCCAAGCAACCTCCTCCTTTTGGCCATGAGCACCTTGGGCTTTGGCCGCTACACGCTCTACATCATGTGGCGCAACTTGCCCCATGGCGAAGACCCCCGTTATGCCCGCTGGCGTCAACGCTCGGGCAGCCGCTTTTGGTGGTGGAGTTACTTCCAGGTGTTTTTGCTGCAGGGGGTCATCATCTGGTTGTGGGCCATCCCATTGGTCTTTGGCATGGCTGTTCCGGGACCCCTTGGTTTTTGGCACATCGCAGGCGCCTTGGTTTGGTTGGTCGGCTTGGTGTTTGAAGCTGGCGGCGACTGGCAACTGACCCAATTCAAACGCCACCGCAAAGACCCGTCGCAATTGCTCAACACGGGCCTTTGGGGATTGACGCGTCACCCCAATTATTTTGGTCAAACCTGCATGTGGTGGGGCTACGGGGTATTTGCCTTGGCACACCCCTGGGGATGGCTGTCGGTATTGCCACTGGCTTACGTGACGTGGTTCATGAACAAAGGTTCGGCCACCTCCTTGATGGAGCGACACATGGTCAAGACCAAACCCGGCTACGCCGACTATTGCGCAACGGTGCCGGCCTTCTTCCCACGTTTCAGAACAAGCGCAACCCATTCAAAGGACAACACATGAGTCACGTCTTGATCATTGACGCCGTGCGAACCCCCAGAGGACGAGGCAATGACAAAGGTGCTTTGCGCTCCATCACACCCGTGGACTTGTTGGCGCAGCAATTTCAGGCCCTGGTCAATCGGACTGGAATTGACAGTGACCAGGTCAGCGATGCCATCATCGGCTGTGTATCGCAGACTTCCGATCAAGGTGCCAATATCGCCAAACTGGCCTTGGTGCGTGCAGGCTGGAGCGACAGCGTTCCCGGCCTGAGCATCAACCGTTATTGCGCGTCTGGGCTGAGTGCGGTCCACTTGGCTGCACAACAAGCCATGGCCAGCGATGGCCTGGCTGTTGGCGGCGGCGTCGAGATGATGTCGCGTGTGCCCATGGCCGCGGACCAAGGGCCACTGACCCACGACTTCGAATTCCAAAAGCAAACCACGCTGGTGCCCATTGGCATCTGTGCAGACACCATCGCCACGCAAGAGGGCTTTGACCGCGCTCAATGCGATGCCTATGCTCTGGCCTCGCAACAACGCGCTGTGGCCGCTTTGACCCAAGCCAAGTTCCGTTCGGTCGTGCCTGTTCATGACATGCAAGGCAACGAGTTATTGGCACAAGACGAAACACCCCGCGCACAGACTTCTCTAGAAAGCCTGAGCGCCCTGAAGCCGTCATTTGCCGCCATGGGCGAGAAATTCGGCATCGATCAGTTGATGTGCCAGCGTTATGGGCTGGACCACATCGACCACGTGCAACATGCAGGCAACTCACCTGCCATGGCCGACGGGGCTTCCACAGTTCTTCTCGCCAGCCCAGCGGCGGCGAACAGGCTTGGACTGAAAGCCCGGGCACGCATTCTGGCCACTGCGACCGTCAGTGTGGACCGCACTTTGGCCTTGACAGGCTCGGTTCAAGCCACTGAAAAGGCACTGTCTTTGGCAGGCCTGCACCTAGATGACATAGATCTGTTTGAGGTGAACGAATCCTTTGCGTCCCTGATGCTGCACTACATGAAGCACTTGAACCTTCCGCACAGCAAAGTCAATGTGAATGGCGGGGCCATTGCACTGGGCCATGCGATGGGCTCTACCGGTAGCGCCTTGCTGGGTATGGCCATCGATGAGCTCGAATTACGCCAAGCACGACGCGCCGTGGTGGCACTGTGTGGTGCCGCTGGCTTGGCCGTGGCCATGGTCATCGAGCGTATTGAATCCCAACCCCTTTTGGCACATCAACCACACCACGCATGATCAGCGCACCCGACCTTGAACTGACACGCGCAGCCCTCGCCACCAGCACCTTGAGCCATGGCCTGAAGGTATTTGGCGACCGCTGGACTGTGCAGGTCATGTTGTCGGCTTTTTTGGGAGTTCGTCGCTTCGACGAACTGCAAAGTTTCTCCAACATACCCCGTCCCACCTTGTCCGACCGGCTGCGTTCACTGGTGCAGATTGGCGTGCTCAAGCCACGCCTTTACCAGGACAAGCCCGCTCGTTATGAATACCACCTCACACGCAAAGGTCTGGGGCTTTACGACGCCACACTGATGGTCTGGGCTTGGGAAAAAAAATGGGGCAACCGCGCATTGGCCTTGCCCCAAACCTTGCATCACACCCCATGTGGACACAGTTTCAGCCCCGTGTTGACGTGCTTGGCCTGCTGCGAAAAAGTCACCATGAAAGATTTGAAATACACCCTTGTGCCCAATGCGCGCTTGCAGCATGAGCCCTTGGAAGGCCTGCGAACGCCGCGAATGTCCGGCCGAGAAACAGCCGAGATGAGCCTTGGTTTGCGCGTAGACCGCTGGAGTCTTTTGGTCCTCACGGCGGTGGTTCTAGGTTGTCACTATTTTGACCAAATCACCCATGTTCTGGGCATTGGGCCCAACGTCTTGTCGCGCCGACTCTCAGGCATGGTGGAGGCTCACTTGCTCCATTGCGAAACCGATGTCAACGATGCGCGCAGACGCTTGTACCGCCTGACCCCGAGCAGCCGGGACCTGTTTGGTTACATCGTCTGCTTGTCCAACTGGGCCGGGGAATCACATTTGCACGAGCCCAGCTCGATTCGACCCCGCCACCCCTCTTGTAAGCACAACTTTAGCCCCCGGGTAGCTTGTGACCACTGCCAGCAAACCCTGAACCCCTGGGACGTATCCTTCACTGTTACCCAGGGATCGACAGCATGAATGATTTTTGGCAAACCTTGGCCCAACTGACCGTGAACGGCATTGCTGTGGGCGCCATTTATGCATTGGTGGCTTTGGGCATTGTGCTGATCTACAAAGCCACCGAAGTCCTCAACTTTGCACACGGTGATTTGCTGGTGGTCTCGGCCTTCAGTGCTTGGGGACTGATTAGCGTATGGGGGTTAGCTTTCTGGCTGGCTCTGCTGATCACGGTCGTTGGCATGGCCTTTTTTGCATACGCCTTGGATGCATTCATCATCCGGCGGATTGCAGGGCAACCCCAATTTGCAGGCGTGATGTTGACCATTGCATTGGCCTTCATGATCCGAGGCGCTGTCAGCATGGTGTTTGGCCCCGAGTCACGCAACTACCCCACGCCCTGGAGCCAACAAAGCACTCAACTTGCGGGGCTGTCGATTGCCAACTTGCAACTGGTCATTCTGGCCGTGTCCATGATGGTGACCCTGGTGTTGTATTTATTTTTCCGTTACACGAGACTGGGCGTGGCCATGCAGGCCGCCTCGCAAAACCAGCTGGCGGCTTATTTAAACGGTGTGCGGGTCAAGCGTGTTAACTCCCTGGTCTGGGCGCTGGGTGGCGTCACCGCTGCCTTTGCGGGCGTTTTACTGGCGCCGATCACCCTGGTCGATATCAGCTTATGGTTTGTCACTCTTAAGGCACTGTCCGCACTGGTGCTGGGTGGATTCGGCAGCATACCCGGGGCCATTGTGGGCGGCCTGCTGATTGGCTTGATCGAGCAGTATGCAGGCGTCTATATGCCAGATGGAACCAAAGACATCGTGGCCTATCTGGTGCTGATCATCGTGCTCATTGTGCGGCCTCATGGCTTGCTGGGCGAGGCCCATGGCAGACGTGTCTGAACCAGGAAAGAAACCGCACCATGCAGTTTGATTACCACACCCGATACCGTGAAGGTTTTGCGTTATGGCGCAGCCCTTTTGACCGCAACCTCTATGCCTTGTTGATGCTTGTTTTATGCGCTCTGCCCTGGGTCACCACACCATTTGTGCTGGGAGAGATGGCTTATGTTTTCATCCTCTGCATGGCCAGCTTGGGACTGATGACACTGACGGGTTTGACGGGCCAAGTCTCATTGGGTCACGCCGCCTTTGTCGCCATCGGTGCCTATGCACACGGCTGGTGCCTGTCCAAAGGTGTCCCGCTTCCGCTCTCACTGATGCTGGCGGCATTGGTCAGTGCAGCAGCCGGATTGCTGGTGGGTATTCCGGCCATACGCGTCTCCGGGCTTTACTTGGCGATGGTCACCATGGCCTTTGCCATCATCGTTGAGCAGATCATTGGTCACTGGAATTCGGTGACCGGCGGGTTCACAGGAATGGCCGTGAATGATCCTATGCTATTGAACTTCTCGCTCAGCGGGCCCAAGGCTTTTTATTACTTTTGCCTTGTGATGCTGACGGGGGTCATGCTGGCATTGCTGAACATCATGCGTTCAGGACTGGGCCGAGCCTTGATCGGCGTGCGCGAATCAGAAGCTGCATCTTATGCATTGGGCATACCGGTCGAGCGCATGAAGGCGGGCGCCTTTGCGCTATCAGCGGGCATCACCGGATTGGCAGGTAGCTTATTGGCACACCACCTGAAATACCTCACACCAGATGGCTTTACCTTGCTCTTGTCGCTTGAGTTGGTCCTGATGGTGGTGATCGGGGGCCTGGGCAGTCTTCGCGGCGCAGTGCTGGGCGCAATATTGATCAGCCTGTTGCCGACGGCCATCTCACGCATCAAGCCATTTTTACCCGACAGCGTAGCCAAACAATTTGGTCTGGAAACCTTTGTCTTTGGACTGGTGTTGGCGATGTTTGTGCTGTTTGAACCCATGGGCCTCAATGGCCGTTGGCTGAAAATTCGCAGCTTCTTGGAATCTTTCCCGGTCTACCGCAAAGACACCTTTAAGCGTAACAAGCGCTACATGAAATCGGAGCGTTACCGTTGACCGCCCCCATCTCCCTGCCCCCTTTGCTGACAGTTGAAAACCTGTCGCTCACATTTGGTGGCGTCCAAGCCATTGCTGACCTGAGCCTGCAGGTGCATCCGGGCGAAGTGCTCGCTGTGATCGGACCGAATGGCGCTGGCAAAACGTCACTCCTGAACGCAGTGACCCGTGTATTCGATCCCAGCAGTGGCCAGATCCACTTCAAGGGACAGGACCTCACCCGTATACAGCGTCACCAGATTGCCAAGCTGGGTATTGCACGCACCTTTCAGAACATCGAGCTGTTTGAAACCGCCTCGGTACTGGATAACCTCTTGCTGGGTCGACACCGCTTTTTTCAAGGCCATTGGTGGCAACAAGTGTTGCATACACCGGGACTGATCCGACTTGAGGAAACCGCCCATGCAGAAGTAGAAGACATCATCGATTTTCTGGAGCTCACACCCTGGCGGCATGCCTTGATCGCCGGTCTGCCTTACGGTGTACGCAAGGTGGTCGAGTTGGGGCGCGCACTTTGCGCTCGGCCTGAATTGCTTTTTTTGGACGAGCCCGCCTCAGGCCTGAACCCAGAAGAGACGCGCGATCTGGCGTTCTGGATCGATGACATTCGAAGCGAACTGGGTATCACCGTGGTCATGGTGGAGCATGACATGTCGCTGGTCAGTGCTGTGGCCGACCGTGTCATTTGCATGGCACAAGGCCGTGTCTTGGCCGCGGGCAGTCCGTCGGACGTGCAAAATCATCCGGCCGTGATCGCCGCTTATTTGGGAGCTTGAGCATGGGTGTATTGCTGGATGTGCGCAACCTGGAAACCTGGTACGGCCCCATTGCTGCCATGCAGGGGGTGAACCTGCAGGTTGAGCAGGGTCAAATGGTCACTGTATTAGGGGCCAACGGTGCGGGTAAAACGACTTTACTGAATACGCTGGCCGGCGTGATCGACCCCTTCAAAGGTCAGGTTCTGTTCAATGAAAAGACCATTCATGGGCTCGACGCCGATGAAGTCTGCCGCAGAGGATTGGTGCTCGTGCCCGAAGGGCGACAGATCTATCCATTTCTAAGCGTTCGCGAAAATCTGAACATGGGCGCATACACACGGCGCGATGCCGACGGCGTTCGACGCGACCTGGACCGCGTATTCCAATGGTTCCCCCGGCTGCTAGAGCGTGAGCAACAACACGCAGGCTTGTTGTCTGGCGGTGAACAGCAAATGCTGGCGATCGGCCGTGCTTACATGGCTCAGCCCCAATTGCTGATGCTGGACGAGCCTTCGCTGGGTCTCTCGCCCCTGTTGACCAAGGAAATTTTCAATATCATCAGCCGCATTCGTCAGGAAACCGGAACTGCCGTTCTGGTCGTTGAGCAAAACGCGGCCATTGCTTTGGCTCATGCTGACTTTGGCTACATCATGGAACTGGGGCGTATTGTGGCCGCAGACAGCTGTGACGCCCTGAGTCAAAAAACCGATGTGCGTGAAGCCTACCTGGGTGGCCACAACACCCAAGGCCTGAGTGGCACCTCTCAACGTTGGAAACGGCGCAAGACATGGCGATGACATTCGAACCCACAAACCACGGTAAATCGATGACTGCATCCTCCCCAGTCAGTTACTTGGGAGAAGACACACCCGCCAAGGTCTTTCGCCAGCGTTGCAAGTCATGGGCTGACATGCCCGCCTTGCGCTACAAACAACGGGGCCTGTGGCAAAGCACCACCTGGGGCCAATACTACGGCCACGCCCGTGCAACAGGGCTTGCCATGCAGGCCGTGGGTCTTGAGCGCGGCCAAGTGGTTTGTGTGCTGGCCGAAAATCGTCCTGAGTGGCTGTATGTGGACATGGGCGCCCAATGCATGGGTTTGATCGGCAACGGCGTCTACCCCACCTCATCAGCAAGCCAGTTGCAACACATTCTCGTGGACTCAGGCACGCGCATCCTTTTTGTAGAAAATCAGGAACAACTCGACAAAGCCATGGAAGTGCGCTCGCAATGTCCGCAACTGCAACGCATCGTGGTCATGGACCGCGAGGGTCTGCGTGGTTTTACGGACGAGGCGGTAGAGTTCTTTGATGATTTTTTGGCGCGAGGCCATGCCTTATCCCAAACTCAGCACAACTTGTTTGAAGCATCAATTGATCTCACCCATGGCAATGCACTGGCCTTTTTGGTCTACACCTCGGGCACCACCGGCGCACCCAAAGGGGCCATGATCATGAACAGTAATTTGGTCTTTCAGCTGAGTTTGGCGACCGACTATTTAGATGTGAAACAAGGTGACAAATCGGTTTCATTTTTGCCGCTGTGCCATATTGCTGAGCGCATGTCTTCTGTGTACAACCCGTTGGCTGTTGGCCTGATTGTTCATTTTCCAGAAAATGCCGGAACAGTATTCAATGACATGCGTGAAGTGGCACCGCATCTGGTTTTTGCACCTCCTCGCTTCTGGGAAAAAATGTACTCCCAAATCGACCTGTTCATGCGTGATGCCATTGCACCTGCGCGCTGGGCATACAAAAGAACACGGGCCATGGGCGCAGCGCACGTCGAAGCGCAACTGCAAGGGCAAGCAAGTGGTAGAGCGCCCACTTTTCTTCAAGCTGCCATGAAATGGCTGGTGATGCGCAACATACGCGTCTTTCTGGGCTTGCAAAATGTCAAGAGCGCGCTCACGGGCGCTGCGCCAGTTCCTCCTGATTTGATTCGTTGGTACCTCGGCTGCGGAATCGAATTGCGCGAAGCTTTTGGCATGACCGAAACCACCGGCTTTTGCACCGCCACCCCCAAAGGGGCATTGCGCCTGGGCTGGGCCGGCATCAAAGCGGCGGGTACCGAAATCAAAATCGGCCAGGACAACGAAGTGCTGGTCCGGGGCCCCAACGTTTTTGGTGGCTACTGGAATATGCCAGAAAAAAATCTTGAAAGCTTAGACGAAGAAGGCTGGCTTCACACTGGTGACTGCGGCGAGATCAATGCAGACGGGTACCTGGCCATCCGTGACCGCATCAAGGACATCCTCATCACCTCAGGTGGGAAAAATATCACACCAAGCCACATTGAAAGCCTGCTCAAATTCAGTCCCTACATCACCGATGCAGTGGTCATTGGGGATGGCCGCAAATACCTGACCTGTCTGGTCATGATCGACCAAGAACATGTGGCCCGCTTTGCGCAAGAAAAGCAAGTACCGTACACCGACTTTGGCAGCCTGACCCGCGCGCCTGAAGTGATTGCTCTGATTCACAGCGAGATCGAGCGCATCAACCCTCAACTGGCCCGGGTGGAGCAACTCAAGTCTTTCAAAATCATTGCGGAGCAACTCACCGCTGAGGACGAAGAGCTCACCCCCACCATGAAACTCAAACGCAAGGTGATCGCCAAAAAATACGCGTCAATTATTGAAAGTATGTACACCAGCTGAGTCGGCCACTCACTGATAAAAAGCGCAGAGCTAGACGGCCAAATGAATCCCATTTTTCAACCAGGAGACAAGCATGAAACTCAACCGTAGATATCTCATACTCACCGCAGCAGCTGCCCTCGTTGGCGCGGCGCAGGCTCAACCAACGCAAGGTGTCAGCGACACTGAAATTGTGATTGGCACGCACATCGATCTGTCTGGCCCTGCCGCAGCAGGGATGCCGATGTTGCGAAATGGCATGCAATTGCGCATTGACGAACTCAATGCCGCTGGTGGAGTGCATGGCCGAAAGATCAAACTGATCGTGGAAGACAATGCCAGCCAACCTCAACAGGCAGTACGGGCAGTTCAAAAGCTGCTCAAAAGTGACAACGTTTTTGCCATCTTGAACCCCTTTGGATCGGGCCCTACAGCGGCCACGGTCAAAATGTCCACCGACGCCGGTGTCATGGTCTTTGCACCTTGGGCTGCATCGGGCATTATTCAAAAAGTAAGTGGCAACAGCCCCTTGCTCTTCACGACTGTACAAAACTATGACACCACCACCGCCAATGGACTGGGATGGGCTTTGAAAAATTGGAAGAGTCAAAAAGTTGGTGTCATTTACCAAGAAGGCCCTTTTGGTGACTTGGTCAGAGCAGGTGTGAGCCAGGCACTGAAAGACGCAGGACAAACCGTGGCCGCTGAAGCCGCTTACAAGGTAGGCGACATTGACTTTTCATCTCAAGTGGCCAAACTGAAAGCCGCCAACGTGGATCTGATCGTCGCGGGCACATTGGTACGCGAATCGGTCGGGGTCATGACCGAGGTCAAAAAACTGAACTGGAGTCAGGTCAAAGTGTTGACCACCCTGCCTGGACGTGCATCCATTGTGGCAAAGCTGGGGAAAGACACCGTGGAAGGCCTGTATGGCATCGGCGGCTGGAAGTTGCATGACCCAGACACTTCGGATGCAGCAGCCAAGAAGTTTATGACCGATTTCAAGGCGAAGTTCACTATGGATGCCGATGAAAACGCGGCCAATGCCTACTCCTACACCTCTTGGTTTATCGAAGGCCTGCAAAGCGCTGGGCGGAACCTGTCATCTCAATCATTGGCCAAAATCATGCCGACCATTTCACACCAAGACTTCACCACATTCTCACGGCAAAGTTTCACCAATAACCACGTGGGTCCCGAAATGGCTTCAATCGATCAGATCAAAAATGGCAAATGGGTTCAAATCGCAGCGCCCAGCAGCAAGTAAGTCTCGCATGGCCAGGTGGCGACAATCTGGCCATGCCTCGTGAAACTGAAAAAGAGAATGCGCATTCATTTCGCGAATTGAGATAAATGGGCGACCTGCTGTTCAATAAGTTGAGGCAATTGCAAATGAAGACTGCCTGGTGATGAAAATCGCAAGGACTTTAAAAATCCCAGTCGACCTTGCTTGGTCCCCACAATGGCATGCAGCGGTAAATTTTTCAGTTGCCACTCAGAAGCCAATTGCGCCCCCAATTCGGGACCAAAAACATCCGTAGCACTGGCCAGAATGTCTGCCTCGTTCATCAGCACGCAAGCCCAGTCCAGATCCATTGCAAAAGTTCGTCCGGCCACCTTGTCGTGGTTCGCACCCACCAGGGCAGGATCCGTCTTCAAAATCATGTGATTAATGCGTTCCTGCCAAACCAAAGAGATCGGGTTTTTGAGAAAAAAGAGGTCCAGTGCTTTGACCGTTCTCAATTCCAACTCTTGAGGTGCGCTGTTCGCTCCGCCCGGATGGAGATAGTCATGTGCAGTCACGGTCAAAAGCAAGGCAGCCATCCATTCTTGAGAATAAGCGCATCCTTCTCGGTTCAAGGCCTCTAACAAAATAGCCAGACCGCACATCGCATCCGCCGTGTGCAAACGGTTGTGATAATGAGGCTCTCTGTCGGTCACGACTCCCAACTCCATATGCGCCGAAAGTGCCAAGGCGCAGGCCATCAAATTTTGAGCTTCTGAAGATTCAAATTTCGCATTTTCAGCGCGTAAAAATGCATGACAAGCCTTCAGAACATTGGACAGCCCCAACCAATCCCCCTCCCATGATTGACGCAGGCCCGAAAAAGCCTGCAACAGCATGGGATACAAATGACTTTGCTGCGTAGCACTGAAAAGTTGATTCATGGAGGGGCCATATCAATAACAACTTATTCCAAAGGAGTTTTGAGCGTGTTGTGCATGTTTTGCTGCAACAAAAGGGCTTCAAAAATAGGAATCAAAATTGGCGATGCATTTGACAATATCTCATTGGCTTCTTCTGAACTGATTCGCATGCAACTGACAGCGTCTTGTGCTTTGGCAGAAGCACCTCGAATGCCACCTTTTAAAAATGCCTGCTCTCCAAAGGGTTGCCCCTGTCCAATCTGTGCGAAAACCTGCCCGTCGGCCCCCAAAAGTTCGACAACGCCCGTTTCGATAACGAACAAGTGGTCGGCTTGGTCACCTGCTTTGAAAATCAATTCTCCAGGTTGAAATTGAACCTTTTGAAAATCGCTCATGGCGTCTCCTGATTTTGAGCAGGTAAATTCAAAGTCCGCCTCACCGTCGTTTGAATGATTTGACGCATCAAAGGGGGCAGTTTCGGCAAAATACCATCCACCTTATGCAAAGGAATAACCCGGGCTTGAACCGGCGTCACCGTCAAAATGGTTTTGTTGTAAGGCAAGCCCGACAAACCTTCGGCCAATCCAAGCACACTGCCGGGGCCCAAGCGTTCAACTTGATGTCCTTGGATAGCCAGCATCTCACCTTTCACCACAAAATAAGCATCGGACAGTTCTTGACCTTGAACCAGTATTTTGCTTTTGGCGGTAAAGCTGATGGTGTTAAAAAACTTTGAACTCCACAAACTGAAATACAAGCGCTCATTACTGGTCAATTTGCCAGATTTATAGATGGCCATACTGTCAGTGGAGTACGGATCTGAAATGCCCAGGGCATGCAAATGTTCAATGTCAACCTGAAACTGTCCTGTGACTTTATGCATTGATTTCTTTCGGGAGGGCCTGTCAACCCGCTATTCTGTCAGCGTTTTGAGTTGACAGCGACTAAAGGATCGACATCAAGCGCTGCCGAATGATGCCCTCAGCCTCCGCCATGATGCGGTCAATCAAGGCCTTGACTGTCGGCACATCATGGATCAGGCCAGCGACCATGCCGCAAGACCAGGCGCCAGCCTCCATGTCCCCGTTTTGCATGATCCGTGGATAGACGCCCGCAACCTCGTCCATGATGTCTTCGAACTTGAGGTTAGCGCCTAGCGCACGCTCTTTTTCGAGCAAGCGATCGACCGCATCGTTGCGTAAAACGCGCTCCGTGTTGCGCAAAGGTCGCATGACCAAACGCGTGTCCAACTCACTGGCCGCCACAATGGCTTGCTTGACTTTTTCGTGCACCGGCGCTTCTTGCGTCGCAATAAAGCGGGTGCCCATGTTGATACCTTGCGCACCCAGTGCCAGTGCGGCCACCAGAGATCGGCCATCGGCCATGCCACCGGAAGCCACGAAGGGAATTTTCAGTTCATCCGCTGCGCGAGGCAGCAAAATAAAGTTCGGAATATCGTCCTCACCCGGGTGACCGCCGCATTCAAAACCATCCACACTGACCGCATCGCAACCGATGGCTTCGGCCTTGAGCGCATGGCGCACCGAGGTGCATTTGTGAATCACCTTGATGCCGGCTTCGTGCAAAGACGGCAAATATTTTTGGGGGTTATTGCCCGCCGTCTCCACTGCTTTGACACCGCCATCAATGATGGCTCGGATATAGCCAGGGTAATCTGGCGAGTTCACTGTGGGTAAAAAAGTCAGGTTCACACCGATGGGTTTGTCGGTCATTTCTCGACAGCGGCGAATCTCATTGGCCAAGGCTTCGGGCGAGCGTTGCGTCAGCGCAGTGATGATGCCCAAGCCCCCTGCGTTGGACACAGCGGCCGCCAATTCGGCAAAGCCGACGTAGTGCATGCCGCCCTGAATAATGGGATGCTGGATACCGAACATTTCTGTGATTTGAGTTTTCATGATGATCCTTGGTAAAACAATTCAAGCCTTCAGGGCTGCCTTGACCTGCTCCATGCGGTCTTGACCCCAAAACATTTGCTCTCCGACAAAAAAGGTCGGTGCGCCAAACACGCCGCGCTCGACCGCACGCATCGTCACAGCCTTAAGCTGGTCTTTGGTGGCTTGCTCATTCGCCATGCCCAGCATGGCGGCGGCGTCAAAACCAGCATGGGTTAACACCTGACCCACGGTGGCAGGATCGTTCATGTTCTGCACGTCCACCCAAATGGCTTTGAATACCGCGTCCAGAAAATGTGCGAACTGCGGGTCGTTTTTCATTTGCAAAGCAGTTGCCATGCGCATGAGCGTGGTGGTGATGATCGGAAAGTGCGGGTTGCTGTTCAAGGCCACACCATAGCTGTCCGCAAAGCGCTTGAAGTCCACAAACACATAGCGCCCCTTGGCAGGCACTGACACCGGGGACGCATTGCCCGTGGCCTGAAACACGCCGCCGAGCAGCATGGGCATCCAATGCACTTGCGCACTTGAAGAGGCACACAGCTTGGGCAGCTGGGTATAGGCCAGATAGGCAGCAGGGCTGCCAAAGTCAAAGTAAAAGTCAAAGGTTTTCATGCGTGTCTCCTGCGTTTTCAAAACTTTTCCATGTAAGGCCTCAAGTCCAGCTCATGTGTCCAGGCGTCACGCGGTTGCTGGTGGAGCATCCAGTAGGCGTCGGCAATGTGGTCGGGATTCAAAATGCCGCCCTCGTCCTTGAGCGCGTAGCGCTGCGGAAATTGCGTGCGAATGAACTCGGTATCTATCGCGCCATCGATGATGGTGTGTGCTACGTGAATGCCCATGGGCCCCAATTCGCGGGCCATGCTTTGCGCCAGGGAGCGCAAAGCCATCTTGCCGCCAGAAAAGCCTGCAAAATGCGCGCTGCCTCGCAGCGATGCGGACGCGCCCGTGAAGATGATCGTGCCTTTGTGGGCCTTGCCACTCACCGCCAGGTCTTCTCGACTCACCATGCGCTTGGCCACTTCACGCCCCGTGAGAAAACCCGCCAGACACGCCATCTCCCACATCTTGGTGTAGCGCCGCGCTGTTTCGGTCAAGATGCTGTTGGGCGAATTGGCACCGATGTTGAAGACCATCACCTCGATCGGACCGAGGGTGGCTTCAATGTGTTCGACCAGAGCGATCACATCGTCTTCTTTGCGCGCATCAGAGCCAAACCCATGGGCGACACCACCGTCTTTTCGGATCTGAGCCAACAAGGGCTCTAATTTGTCCAGTGTGCGGCGGGTGGCGCAGACGGTATACCCTTCACGCGCGAAACGCCTGGCCACCGCACCACCCGTGGCATCACCGGCACCAATGACCAGACAAACTTTGGACATGGGAACTCCTTATTCCACGCGAAACGTTAAACCCGCATGGGCCTGCAAGCGATCGATCAGTTTTTGCCCCATGCTGGAAGCAGGCGTCCAGATGCCTCCGGGCGTGGATTCTGCATCCTTGAGCAAGCAGATGGCCGATTCAGAAATCATTTTGGAGGTGCTGCCGTAGCCAGGGTCACGGTCACCTTGAACACTCACGCTGCATGTGTTGTTTGATGCGTCGTGTCCGATGAAGAGCACATCGTAAAAACCTGCATCGCGCTCAGCGCGCGAAGGGCCTTCGCCGGGTTGCAGTACATCCGCACCGCTCATGCTTTTATCCGCAGCAATCGCCTCGGCCACGGCTTGACCTTTGTCGCCCGGGCCGGTGATGAGCATTTCGTCGTAGACGAAGTCTGCACCCCAGGCCTGCTTGAGCAGAAAGTTGGAGCGGTGCACATTACGGGTGTTGATGGTCGCCATCACAAAGGGGGCCACCCACACACCCAGCACCTCATCAACCATGGGTTTGTGTGCGGTCGGCTGCTTGGGGCCGGTAAAACCGGGTGTCAAGGAGAAAGGATTTTTCAGCAAGTCCAGCACACCGGGCTGGCTGGCTGCTGCGGCCATGGTGGCCTTGAAACTGGCCGCCGTGCCCCCCGAAAAAGTACCCTTCATCTTGCGCACACGGCCCCGCACGCGCGAAGCGGGCGTGCCAAAACGTTGGTGCATCTCGTCCTGCAGCATCAACACACCCAGATCAAAGGGAATGGAATCAAAACCGCAAGAGAACACAATTCGCGCCCCGCTGGCTTGCGCTGCAGCCTGGTGCGCGTCGATCATCTGGCGCATCCAGGCCGGCTCACCGCACAGGTCCACGTAGTCCACACCGGCCTCGGCGCAGGCTTTGACCAAGCCACTGCCATACAACTGGTAAGGCCCCACCGTGGTCAAGACCAACCGGGTGCGGGCCATCAAGGCCCTCAGGCTGGCGGGGTCTTCGCTGTCGATCACCACCAAGGGGGTGTCAATTGGTGCACCCACTTCGTCACGCACCGCGGCCAATTTGCTGGCACTGCGCCCGCCCATGGCCCAACGCAGGCCAGATGATTGCTTGAGTAAATATTCAATCACCAAGCGACCGGTGAAGCCGGTGGCGCCATGCACCACGATATCAAATTCTTTCATTGACGCATTAGGCAAGTCATGCCATCCATAGTTTCTAGTGACAACGCCATAGCAGCAAATCCGCTGCATTGGATCCAAAATTAATCCTATCACTTCATTTTGAAACGCAAGTCCCCTAAAGCAATTACGGGGCGCCTTTAAAACGAGATACGGTATAGTTTTGTAAATCTTTTTAGCCTCACCACCGTCTGGAGATTTCTCATGATGCCCATTGAAAGGCCTGAAACCCAGTACATCTTTTCTGGCGACCTCAGCATTGCCTACCAAGTCTTTGGGCATGGCGAGCAAGATTTACTGTACGTCCCTGGAATCATTTCCCATCTTGAGTTCAATTGGGAGGATCCGGAATCCAAGGCTTTCCTGATCGCCCTGGGTCAACACTTTCGGGTCATTGTTTTCGATAAGCGTGGCCAGGGCATGTCGGACAGAATTGAAGGCGCCACCACGCTCGAAGAGCGGATCGACGATTTAAGCGCCGTAATGGACGCTGTGGGTTCCACCAGCGCCACCCTGTTTGGGTTGTCTGAGGGGGGCCCCGTGTGTCTTCTTTTTGCCGCAACCTACCCCCACAAAGTGGAGCGGCTTATTTTGTTTGGTGCGATGGCCAAATTTTGGGGCAGTGACGACTACCCCCACAACTTGCCCATGGACAAAGTGCTTGAGCCTTTGATTGCCAATTGGGGCAAAGGTGTTTTTGCGGCCAAAGCGTCAGCCACCAAACAGGGGATTGACCCCAGCAAGGAAAAAATTTTCGCGAAGATGGAACGCATGGCCTGCTCACCCAGTGGTGTTCGCAAATTCATGATGGCCAACGATTTGATTGACGTCAGACCCATTTTGAGCAATGTTTTGCAAGAAACACTCATCATCCAGCGCAGGCACGACAAGCTGGTGCGCAGAGGCAATGGCCGCTATTTGGCAGACCATATTCCCCATGCCACTTACTTGGAACTGCCCACCACCTCGCACCTGCCCCAGTTTGAAGATTCAGATGTTGTGGTGGATGCCATGGTGCGCTTTGCCCAAGTTGCCCGTCGGATTGACGGATCAACTTTGGAGGACCGAAAGCTGACAACTGCGCTCTTCACAGACATCGTCAGTTCCACCGAAAAATTACTCAAAATGGGGGATGAAGCTTGGCGAAAGGCCTTGGATCAACATGATGCCATCGCAGGTCCATTGGTCAAACAGTTTCGTGGCCGCATCGTTAAAAATACGGGCGACGGTTTATTGGCTGTGTTTGATGGCCCGGTTCGCGCCCTTCAATGCGCATTGGCCATGGTGGCAGCCCTGGAAGCAATCAATTTACCGATTCGCGCGGGACTGCATGTCGGCGAGGTCGTGAACCGTGGCGATGATGTCACGGGCATTGCGGTCAACATTGCGGCAAGAGTCATGGACCAAGCCAGTTCTGGCGAGGTCTGGATGACCCGAACCGTCAAGGATCTGACGGGTGGAAGCGAAATGAATTTTGCGTCAGTAGGTGAACATAGCTTGAAGGGTTTGGGTGAGCGGTACGAGTTATTCAAACCACTTGTCGAAATAACCCTTTGAAGTTTTCCGTTGGAATTTCATTCAACCAAAGCCACCGCCTGATCAACGTAGCGGTAGACCTCGGCCGGAATCACGCCATTGGGGCCCTTTTCTTTTTTGTTACGGAACTGACCCACGCGCACCACCACCAACTGCTTGGAAGGCACCACGATCACATACTGCCCCTGGTGACCTTGTAGCGAATAAAACGGATGCTTGTATTGCCAGTCCATCCACAGCGAGTGGCCATAAAAAGGCACCAGATCGGGCTTGCGAATGCGCTCGATGAAAGCCTTCTCGATCAAGGTCTTGCCCTGCCATTGACCGTCTTGCAAGAACAACTGACCGATACGGGCATAGTCTTTGGCTGTCGCAAAAATACAGCAATAGGTGCGCTCCATACCGCCTTCAGCCTCGGGGCGGTCCAGCGTATAGATCGCTTCATGCGACATGCCCAAAGGTTTCCACAAGCTGCGCGACAAGTGCTCACTGATCGTCAGGCCAGGCTCTTTAGCGGCGAGCGCCCGCTTGAGAAACACGCCCAGCAATTGCGTGGAACCGCTGCTGTATTCGTAAGCTGAGCCAGGCTCGCGCTCAAAGCCCTGGCGCAGCACCACGTCTTGCGCATCCCGGCCGAAATACAGCTCGGTGGTCACATTCAAAGGCAGGTAATAGTTTTCGGTCCAGTCATGCCCCGACTTCATGGCGGACAACTGCGCCACCGTGGCTTTTTGACCGCGTGGGTCTTTGGCGTATTCAGGCAGTTGAGCGGTGATCGGCGCATCAAAGCTCGAAATCAAACCCTGCTGGACCGCCAAGCCCACTTGCAGGGTGGTGATGGTTTTGGCCATCGAAAACGAATTGGTACGGCTTTCGGCGTTGTAAGGCGCAAAGTACTGCTCGTGCAAGATTGCACCTTGGTGCGCCACCACAAACGCGGCCGTGCCGTATTGCTGCAACTGAGCCAACAGCGCTGGATCGAGTGGTTTCTGATTTTTCTTCGGGTCTTCAGGCCATGGCTGGTGAACACCCGCCTGAATGGCGCGCTGCGCAAAATTAGTCGCATCGTCGATGTGCGCCGTGGCGTGGCCCTGCAGATAAGTGGCCGCCAACGCTCGCCAGAAGTAGCCATGCCCGCCGAGCTGAATGGCCAAGGCCCCAGCGAGCAAAAGAATCACCAACGCGCCACCCCATTTTTGCCAACGCTTCATTTGATTACTCATGATCTGGCTCCATGTTGTTCAGTCGGCCTCATTGTGGGGCCTGATCCGAGGTTACAATACAACCCGCAGGAAGCGTGGCAGAGTGGTCGATTGCAACGGTCTTGAAAACCGTCGACTCGAAAGGGTCCGTGAGTTCGAATCTCACCGCTTCCGCCAATTCCTTTGAAAAAGGCCTCTTCTTAGAGGCCTTTTTCTTTTGCCTTGCTTTTTCTTTTGCACTTCTAAATCGGCAAAGTGAAAGGATTTAAGCATCAAATTTAAAACTAAATTTGATATGCTTCCCGCATGAAACTCATTCGAGCCTTGATTTATTGTTTGTTCGGACTTTTTTCGACCCTGTCTGATGCAGCGCCTGTGCGTTGGAACCTTCCTGGCACGGTGGCCCTGTCTGGCAACTACACAATCTCCGGCAGTTTCACGGCTGATTTCGAT
>CANBWK010000041.1 GCA_947373105.1 Comamonadaceae bacterium
TCATGTTGGGGCAAGTGGCCCAAGTGGCCATCGCCGGTGGCCCCGCCGTCATTGACCGCTACGACCGCCAGCGCAACATCAACTTTGAAATTGAGCTGTCCAACATGCCCTTGGGCGACGTGACCACCGCTGTTCAAAAACTGCCCAGCCTGCAAAGCCTGCCACCGGGAGTGCGGGTGCTGGAAGTGGGCGATGCGGAAGTGATGGGCGAACTGTTTGCCAGTTTTGGCCTGGCCATGATGATCGGCGTGCTGTGCATCTACATCGTGTTGGTTTTGTTGTTCAAAGGCTTTTTGCACCCGGTCACCATCTTGGCGGCTTTGCCGCTGTCTTTGGGGGGTGCCTTTGTGGGATTGTTGCTGGCGCAAAAAAGCTTTTCCATGCCCTCGCTGATTGGTTTGATCATGCTCATGGGCGTGGCCACCAAAAACTCCATCTTGCTGGTGGAGTACGCCATCGAAGCGCGGCGCGGCAAGCCTGCCACCGACAGCCATCCGGCCGTCCTTGGCTTGAACCGCTGGGACGCCTTGATGGACGCTTGCCACAAACGCGCCCGCCCGATCGTGATGACCACCATCGCCATGGGCGCCGGCATGCTGCCCATTGCCTTAGGTTGGGGCAGTGCCGACACCAGCTTTCGCTCACCCATGGCGATTGCCGTGATCGGCGGTCTGATCACCAGCACCGTGCTCAGCCTGCTGGTGATTCCGGTGGTGTTTACTTACCTGGATGATTTGGGTTTATGGAGCGGGCGCATGTACAGGCGCCTGACACAAAGCCGCGAGAAGGCTTAGCGCTTAAAACCGATAACCCAAGCCAATCGTGGCGCCTTTGACTTCGGTGTTGCCCGACTTCAAATAGGTCATGTAGTCCATGTTGATGCCCAAGGACTTGTTGAACTTAAAGCGAAGGCCCAAGCCGTAGGCGCCGCTTTGCGAGGTGCCGCTGGCGCTGGCCAAAGAGCCTGTGCCGCCCAGGCTGGTGCTGGCAAAGCCGATGCGGCCAAACACTTCGATTTGCGGGCTCACGTCAAACTTGGGCTTGAGGTACAAGCCCCAGTTGTTGTTGATTTTGAGGCGACCGCCCACGTTGTTGATGGTGGCGCTGCCGTCGCTGGTGCTCACTGCAAACAGGGCTTCCAGGCCCATGTAGGGGTGAAAGTCGGTGCCCGAGACCAAGCGGATGGCGGTGGGGCTGGCTTTGCCCGCGGCCGAGTCGACAGTGGCGTTGACCAAGCCCAGCTCTAAGTAGGAGGGGGTGGGGATGAATTGCGCTTGGGCGCTTAAGCATGTGAAGGCTGCGGCCAAAGTGGAGACGGAGGTGGCGATTATTTGGGGGATGTTCATGACTTCGGTCCTCTAAAACTTCATTTTACGTTTTTACAAGAAGACCCCACCAATTCGGGTCGGTATTCAAAATGCACCGTGTCAAAGTGGGCCCATTTGCCGCCCCAGATGAAGCCTTCTTTTTCAAAGGCGAGCACCACTTGTTGCAGGAGCGGATCGCGCAAGACCGCTTCGGGGTAAGGGCATGGGCCGTCTTCTTTGCAGCCGCGCCATTGCCAATAGCGGCCCAGCTGACGGGGCAAGGCAAAGTCGACCGCCGCGCCAAATGCATGCATGCTTTTGCGTGCAGTGCCGGCAATGTTGCGCCAATAAAAACTGCCTGCCGGTTGTCGCACGTAGGCGGCCAGCTCGGGGTGTTGGGCCAGGGACTCGCCAACGCGCTGCAGGGCGGAGGCTGCGCCGTGCAGTCGATTGAATGGCAAGCTGCGTCCGTTGGGCGCCCAGGGCACGGACACCAGATGGTGCTGCACCGCTTCGCGGGTGTGGCCATACAGGGCTTTGAACAAGGCTTCGGACCGCATACGCCCGGGGTCTTGGTTAGGCCCCGGGATGGCGGCAGGAAAGCCAGCGGGATAGGCTTGTGCCATTTGCGTCATCAGGTCAGCCTGGTCCAGCAATGCGGTCTGCGAAAGAGGGTCTTTGAGTTCGTTGTACACCCAGCTGTCGCCGCTGCGCGTGGTGAGTGTGTTGTCCGGTGCCAACTCGCCGCGCCAAGGCGCCCAGAAGTCAGGGTAGGCCTGTGCCAGGCATTGCGGGCCGGCCCCCGGCGGTGACTGCGGTGGCGTTTGTGCCCAGACGTTGACACCCACGCTGCACAGGACCCACAAGATGAATGCGGGCTGGTTCATAGGTCGATTTTCAAGATGCCCAAAGTGTAGCGGCAAGGGCCGGTTTAGACAGGGCGTGACATGGGAATGAAAGTCGTTTAAACTGAACAGTCACAAATCAGAACGATGAGTATTAAATGAGCAAATTCACGCTTTGGGGATGGACGTTTGGCGTATGGGCAGGCCTGTTGCTGTGCCATGTTGCACATGCGGCCGATTCGCCTGCGCAGAACAAAGTGAATGCATGCCCTGCCCTGTTGCAGCACACGGTGCTTCGCTTGCAGGATGAAAAAAGCCAGTCGTTATGTCAATACAGCGGCAAAGTGCTGTTGGTGGTCAATACAGCCAGTTTCTGTGGGTTTACCCCGCAATACAAAGACCTGGAGGCATTGCATGCCAAATACGCAGACAAAGGCCTGGTGGTGTTGGGGTTTCCGTCCAATGATTTTGCTCAGGAAAAAGCCACTAACAAGGAAATTGCAGACTTTTGCGAAAACACCTTTGGGGTGAAGTTTCCCATGTTCACCAAGACGGTGGTCACGGGTGCAGACGCCTCGCCGCTTTACAAACAATTGGCTGATTTGACGGGCAAGAAGCCGAGCTGGAATTTCTTCAAATACCTGATCGGTCGCGATGGCAAAGTGGTGGACACCTTTGGCAGCATGACCAACCCCAGCAACCGCAGTGTGGTCAGTGCCGTTGAGAAAAGCCTTGCCGCAGTGAATTGACCATGAGCTTGCGCAAAATCGCGATCGTGGGCTCAGGAATTTCAGGCTTGGCGGTGGCGCATACCCTGCGGGGTTTGGCCGACATCACTTTGTACGAGTCAGCCGATTATTTTGGTGGACACACGCACACCGTGGACGTGACCTTGCACAGTGCCCAAGGGCCTGTGACGCATGGCGTGGACACTGGTTTTTTGGTCTTCAATGAACGCACCTACCCCAACCTGATCAATTTGTTTGCGCAGTTGGGTGTGGAGACGGCGGCATCCGACATGTCGTTTTCCGTCAAAGTGCCCGATGCTTTTGATGGGAAATCACTCGAATGGAGTGGCACCAATCTGGACACGGTGTTTGCACAGCGCAGCAACTTGCTGCGGCCCCGTTTTTTGAAAATGATGGCCGATGTGTTGCGCTTCAATGCGCTGTGTACCCGAATGGCCAAGGCCAATGTGGATGCCGATTTACGCCAACCTTTGGCTGATTTTTTGCAGAAGCATCGCTTCAGCAGTGAGTTTCGCGATTGGTATTTTTTGCCCATGCTAGGTTGCATCTGGAGCTGCCCGACCGATCAAATGCTGCAATTTCCGGTCGCCACGATGATCCGGTTTTGTCACAACCATGGCTTGATTCAAGTCACCAACCGGCCACGTTGGTTCACGGTCAAGGGCGGCGCACGCCATTATGTTGAAAAAATAATCGCCGACCTGCCGGACAAACGCCTGAATACGCCTGTGCGTTTGATTGAACGCGATGCGCAAGGTGTGCGTGTCGTGACCGATGGCCAGGCGGAGCGTTTTGACGAGGTGGTGTTGTGCACCCATTCGGACCAATCCCTCAGCCTTTTGCGTGATGCATCGCAGGCAGAACAAGCCGTGTTGGGCGCCATTCGCTATCAACCCAATCAGGCCGTGTTGCACACGGATGCTTCCGTGTTGCCTCAGCGTGAGAAAGCATGGGCTGCTTGGAATTACGAACGCGCGGCCACAACGGCGCAAGAGTCCACGCGGGTGTGCTTGCATTACCTGCTCAACCGTTTGCAACCCTTGCCTTTCCAGCAAGCGGTGGTGGTGTCACTCAACCCGGTGAGCCCCATTGCACCGGAAAAGATTTTGGGTGAGTACGCCTACGCGCATCCTGTTTTTGATTTGCAAGCCATCGATGCGCAAAAACAAATGCCCCAACTGCAAGGCCAAAACCACACCTGGTTTGCGGGCGCCTGGATGGGTTACGGTTTTCACGAAGATGGCCTGAAGGCCGGTATGTCGGTTGGCCGTGCTTTGCTCAAGCGAATCCATGGTGAAGCCGACGGCCAAGCCACGGCCGACTTGTACAGAGCAGCCACATGACAACCGCTGGTGCTTGCATTGGAGAGGGTCAGGTGCGCCATGCGCGTTTGCGCCCGCGCCAGCATGCGTTTGCGTATGCCGCGTATTTTTTGATGTTGCCCATGCGGCGTTTGAACGCTGAAGGTGGCGTGGCAGATCTGGCGATCAACCGTTCTGCGCCTTTGTCTTTTTACGATGTGGACCATGGCGATGGACGCAGCCCAGAAAGTGGTGGCGCATTGGGTTGGATCACCGCGCTGTTGGCCCAAGAAGGCGTGCACGATGCCGAGGGTGAAATCTGGTTGCAGACCTTTCCGCGCGTATGGGGCTACACCTTCAAGCCGGTGAGTTTTTGGTATTGCCATCGCCTCAATGGCGAATTGGCCGCCATCGTCGCCGAAGTGCACAACACTTTTGGCGAGCGGCATTGTTATCTGCTGGACTCACCACGTTACGGACAGACCTTGCGCACGGACAAGGTTTTTCATGTCTCACCTTTTTGTGCGGTCGAGGGGCAGTATCGTTTTCGTTTCATGCGCACCGAGCACCAGGGCCAAGAACGTCTGGTGGCCCGTATTGAGCACGACGATGAAGTCGGGCCCCTGATTGAAACCAGCTGGAGTGGCACCTTGGTGCCCGCCACCGCTGCGGCCTTGCGCAGGGTGTTGTGGCGCTTTCCTTTGATGACTTTGGGCGTGGTCTTTCGCATCCATTGGCATGCGTTCTTGTTGTGGTGCAAGCGGGTGCCCTTTTGGCGCAAACCCGCCTTGCCAGAAAAATTTGTCACACGCACATGAATGCGGATGGTCTTTTGTTTTACCTTGACTTCTTGATTTTATGAATTCAATCTCTTCTTCTCGTTCCGAGACTCAAGACAGGATGCCGGCAGCGGCCAAGCGTTTGCTGGGACTGCTCGAGCGCTTGCAGCATGGCACTTTGACGGTGCATTTGCCAGACGGCACTGACAGGCGCTTTGGCAATCAACAAGCACCCTTTGCCAGCATCCAAATTCACGATTGGTCCGTGTGTACCGATACCCTCAAGTCGGGTGACATTGGTTTTGCCGAAGGCTATATGCGGGGTGACTGGACCAGTCCTTCTTTGACTGATTTATTACGCGTCATGATTCGAAATAGACGTGTGATGGACGATGTCATTTTTGGCCATTGGCTCGGGCGGTTGTATTACCGTATCAAACATTTATTGAATCGGAACCATCGCAGCAACAGCCGTAAGAACATTCACGCGCACTACGACTTGGGCAACGCTTTTTACGAACTCTGGCTGGACGGCACGATGAACTATTCATCAGCCTGGTTCGAGGGTGACCACACCCGTCCATTGCAAGAGGCTCAAATGGCCAAAGTGCGACGTGCTTTGCGCATGACCGATGTCAAGCCTGGCGACCGCGTGTTAGAGATCGGCTGTGGTTGGGGCGCTTTGGCCGAATCTGCGACGACTGAATTTGGTGCGCACATCACGGGTGTGACTTTGTCCACAGAACAGTTGGATTTCGCACAGCGGCGCATGACGCACTTGCAGCGTTCAGAGCAAGCGGATCTGCGCTTGCAGGATTACCGAGATATTGATGATGGGCCATACGATGCCGTGTGCTCCATCGAGATGATCGAAGCGGTAGGCCGCGAGTATTGGCCTGCTTATTTTCAGAGTATTGCGCGCTTACTCAAACCCGGTGGCCGTGCCTGTATCCAGAGCATCGTGATCGATGACAGTTTGTTTGAGCGGTACGTCAACTCAACCGATTTCATTCAACAGTACATTTTCCCGGGCGGTTGCTTACCCAGCCCGACCGAGTTTCGCAAGCAAGCCCAATTGGCAGGACTTAAGGTTGAGGATGAGTTGTCATTTGGCGCAGATTACGCCGAAACATTGCGCCGCTGGCGGCAAGGCTTCATGGCGCAACTCGCCACGGTCGAGCAACTCGGTTTTGACGATACTTTTGTGCGGTTATGGGAGTTTTATCTGGCCTATTGCGAAGCGGCATTTGATGAAAACAACATTGACGTGGTGCAGTACACCTTGGTCAAGCCCGCTTGAGCTCAACATGTCAAGCCTGAGTTTGCATCATTCATGTGTAGACCGCTTTTTGCGGGTGTGGATCATTGGCGTTGCATTGCATGTAGGCCTGCTGGTCCCCGTGCAAGCCTCTGAGCTCGTGTTGCCGGGTTCCATGGCCACGCCCGCCGTGCGGATGACTGTATGGGGTTTTGATGTGTACGACGCCAAATTGTGGGCGCGCGCAGGATTTTCTTCGGCCCAGTACGTGCGCCACCCTTTTGCCTTGGAGTTAAGTTATTTACGAGGGTTAAAGGGCGACAGCATTGCGCAACGTTCTCTGGACGAAATGAAGCGACAAGGACCGATCAGTGACAGTCAAGCTCAAAGTTGGCTCAAAGCCATGCAAGCCTTGTTTCCGGATGTGCAAAAGGGCGATCGCATCGTTGGCGTGAACAAGCCCGAACAGGGCGCAGAGTTTTGGGTCAATGACCGCTTGGTGGGCCAGGTGACGGACCCGCAATTTGCCAAGTTGTTTTTTGGAATTTGGTTGTCGCCTCAAACGTCAGCCCCTGAGGTTCGTCAGGCCTTGATTTCACGCTGGCCTTAACGCATGCGTTTTTTAAAGTCGCCTCTTTTCAGCCATGCCCACAGTGCGGGCGCAGGGCTGTTGGGCTTGCCCTTGGCGTTTGTGGCCTTGCCTGTGTATGTGCATTTACCGCATTGGTATGCCACCCAGTTTGGTGTCCCTTTGACGGCTTTGGGCCTGGTCTTGATGTTGAGCCGATTGAGCGATGCTTTGATTGACCCTTGGCTGGGTCAAATGAGTGACCGCTTGTTTGCAGAGTCAATTCGCGCCGTGCAGTGGGCGTCTGCTCTGTCGGCTTTGTTGATGGTTTGTGGTTTTGTGGGCTTGTTTTTTCCACCCATTCAAGTGATTGAAAAGACGGGGCATACGCTCTTGCTCTGCTGGGCGGCAGGGATGTTGACGCTCAGTCATTGGGCCTACAGTGCCTTGGGCATCATGCACCAGTCGTGGGCTGCCATGTTGGGCGGCAACCCTTTGCAACGCAGCCGTCTGGTGGCGTGGCGCGAAGGGCTTGCTTTGTTGGGGGTGATGCTGGCTTCGGTCATGCCCTCCTTGATCGGCATGGACGGCACGGGGGTATTTTTGGCCGCCGCTTTGCTTGTTGGATGGTTTGTGTGGACTCGAGGTGTTCAGCCAGAACCAGCACCTCACAGGGTGCTTAGCGCTTGGAATTTCCCATGGCGTTTTCCGCCGTTCAGGCAATTGTTAGGGGTGTTTTTGCTCAACGGGGTGGCCAGTGCTGTGCCGGCCACGCTGGTGCTGTTTTTTGTGCAGGACCGCATCCAAGCGCCTGCAGCGCTGCAGCCTTGGTTTTTAACCGTGTATTTCGTGGCGGGTGCGGCCTCCTTGCCACTGTGGTTGAAGGCCGTTGCGCAATGGGGCTTGCCGCGTGCGTGGCTCTTGGGCATGGGCATGTCGGTAGTGACTTTTGCCGGTGTCAGCATGTTGGAGGCCGGCGACGCATTGTTGTTTTTACTGGCCTGCGGTTTGTCCGGCTTGGCTTTGGGCGCTGACCTGGCGGTGCCTGGTGCAATGCTGAATGGTTTGATCGATCGGCTTGGCTTTCGTGGGCAATCCGAAGGGGTTTTTATGGGGTGGTGGAGCCTGGCAAGCAAACTGAACTTGGCATTGGCTGCGGGCTTTGCTTTACCTCTCTTAGGCCTGTGGGGCTATGCGCCGGGTCAACCCGGAGCGCAAGGTTTGCAGGCCTTGACGATGGCGTATGTGGTGTTGCCTTGCGCGCTCAAGTTGTGCGCGGCAGCAGGCTTGTATCTTTTTTTCATTCGGCAAAGGAAAGCATGATGAACCGTCGTGGTGCACTTCAGAGAATCGGGGCGTTGCCCTTTGCAATGCAGGCAGGGGTATGGGGTGGCGGAGCGCTGGCCTTGTCAGGTTGCGCAGGCCCGCAACCCGCTGACTACGTGCAAGAGCGTCCTGTTTTGGACCTGCGTCAGTATTTCAACGGCACCATCGATGCATGGGGTGTATTCACAGACCGCTCTGGCCAAGTGGTCAAGCGATTCACGGTGGTCATGCAATGCACTTGGACAGGCAATCAAGGCGTGCTGGACGAAGACTTCACTTACAGCGATGGCACCAAACAACGCCGAGTCTGGCGCATTGAGGCCCTGCCAGACGGGCGTTACAGCGGACGCGCCGATGACGTTGTCGGCCAAGCGCTGGGTCATGCCAGTGGCAATGCGCTGCGTTGGCAATACACCTTGGCGCTGCCCGTCGATGGCCGTGTCTGGGAGGTCCAATTTGAAGATTGGATGTACCTGATGAACGACCGCGTCATGCTGAACAAAGCCGTGATGAGCAAGTGGGGATTTCGTTTAGGCGAAGTGACCCTCTCCTTCAGCAAACGTTGAACAAGGAATCTGAATGCATTCACAGTTTTCTCCGGCACCACCTGGGGTGGCCTTGCACCCAGTGAAAGCCCCAACCCAACGCGCCTGGGGCGCCCCTTTGAATTCACCCATGACCGAATGGGCCGGTAAGCGTGTCTGGTTGATCGGCGCTTCAACGGGCATCGGTCATGCCTGCGCCATGGCCTTGGCCCAAGCCGGCGCGCAGGTCGTGGTGTCGGCTCGAAAGATCGAGGGCTTCAAGGGCATGGCCAATATCCACCCGATAGCCTTGGACGTCACTGATGCGGCGAGCGTGCAAACAGCCAAGGACACGCTGGTGACTGGTTTATTGCAACATGAGCGACTCGGTGGGGAACTCGATTTGGTGGTTTATTGTGCAGGGCATTACCATGCGCAACGCGCTACGGACTTTGATTTGACCGACATGCTGCGGCATCAGGAAGTCAATTATGTGGGGGCCTTGCACGTCTTGGACGCTGTTTTGCCTTTGATGCTGAAACAGAGCCAAGGACACATCAGTTTGATCAGCAGTGTGGCCGGTTGGCGTGGTTTGCCAAACGGCTTGGCCTATGGACCCACCAAGGCCGCGTTGACACATTTAGCCGAGACCTTGTACCTTGATTTGCAAGACCGAGGCATTGGGGTGAGTGTCATCAACCCGGGGTTTGTCGCGACACCACTGACGGCGCAAAATGCGTTTGAAATGCCGGCCTTGATCACCGCAGATCAAGCCGCGCAAGCGATACTGCACGGCTGGTCACAGGGGGCTTTTGATATTCATTTTCCCAAGCGGCTTACGATGTGGCTCAAGGGGATGAGGCTTTTGCCTTACCGGATGTATTTTGCATTGGTGAGGCGCTATACAGGAATGTGAACGCATGGATTACCGCACACGCACAGCCGAAGTGGCCACTTATTTTGAAACGCTCACACCCGCTCGTGTTGGGGCGTTGGCCCAGTTTTATGCACCCCACGCGCGTTTCAAAGACCCCTTCAATGAGGTGGAAGGTCTGCACGAAGTCAAACGAATTTTCGAGCACATGTATGTCGCGCTGGAGGCGCCGCACTTTGTGATCACGGGCAGCTTGGTGGATGGTGCGCAGGCTTTTTTGACTTGGGATTTCAAGTTCACATTCAAGCGGTTTGACACGCAAAATTTACAAACCATTCGGGGAGGCACGCATTTGCAGTACGACCTCCATGGCCTGATCACACTGCACCGCGACTATTGGGATGCAGCGGAGGAGCTTTACGAAAAGCTGCCCATGATCGGAGGCTTGATGCGCTGGCTGAAGGCGCGTGCTGTGAGCTGAAGCCTTACTGCGGCTACTGCGGCTGTGTATCGATAAAGCTGGCGCGAAGGGCCATTTTGTCGTGCAACTTGTGCAGATTAGGGTGAGGCGTGCGCCAGTCGATGTGCGGAAAACGGAAGTCCAAATACCCCAAGGCGCACACCACAGCAATGTCTGACAGGCTCATGTGAATGCCGGAACAAAAAGCTTTGTCACCTAAACCGCGCTCCATGGCTTTTAGGGCCAGCCTGACCTTGTCCATCTGCCGCGCAATCCAAGCAGTGCTGCGCTCGGACTCAGAACGCCCCGCCCACGTTGACTCTAGCCGCGCCAGAATGCAAGCGTCGAGCAAGCCGTCGGCCAGTGCTTCCCAGGTTTTGACTTCGGCACGTTCACGGCCAGCGGTCGGAATCAATTTGCCAACAGGTGACAAAGTGTCGATGTATTCAACGATCACGCGTGAATCAAATACAGACTCACCCCCCTCCATGATCAGGCAAGGCACTTTGCCCAAGGGATTGGATTCGGTAATTTGGGTTTGGTCGGACCAAACGTTTTCAAAGTGGAATTGGTAGTCGAGTTTTTTCTCGGCCAACACCATGCGCACTTTGCGCACATAAGGACTTGACGGGGCACCGATGAGTTTCATGGGGCCTATTTTAAGTGAAGACCTACAATCAGGGGATGACTTTCTCTCCCATATCTGCACTTTCGCCGTTGGACGGCCGTTACGCCAGCAAACTCAACGCCCTTCGCCCCTTGATGAGTGAGCAAGGCTATATGCACCGCCGAGTGCAGGTGGAGGTGGCATGGTTCACGGCGCTGTCTGATGCTGGGTTTGCCGAGTTCAAACCCTTAACGCCAGGCGCGCGCAGTTATTTGACTGGCTTGGTGAAAAATTTTTCCGAAGCGGATGCGGTCGCCATCAAGGACATTGAAAAAACAACCAACCACGATGTGAAGGCCGTGGAATACTGGATCAAGTCCAAATTCAAAGATCGACCTGAACTCGAAGCCGCCTCCGAGTTTGTGCATTTTGCTTGTACCAGTGAAGACATCAACAACACCAGCCACGCACTGCAACTCAAAGGTGCCCGCACACAAGTGATCTTGCCTGCCATTGACGGCTTGATTCACAAACTGCGGGACATGGCGCATACCTTTGCTGAGGTCCCCATGCTCAGCCGCACCCACGGGCAAACGGCCAGTCCCACCACCGTAGGCAAGGAGCTGGCTAACGTCGTTATGCGCTTGCGTGGTTGCCGCGAAAAAATTGCGAGCGTCAAGCTGATGGGCAAGATGAACGGTGCTGTGGGTAACTTCAATGCCCATTTGTCGGCGTGGCCCGAGTTTGACTGGGAAGCCTTTGCGCAGCGCGTGATTGAAACACCTGAGTTCGGTGAGGCAAAAGCGGCCACAACGTGGGGTCTGGGCCTGACCTTCCAGCCTTACAGCATTCAGATTGAGCCGCACGACTACATGGCGGAGTTGTTCGATGCAGTGGCACGAACCAACACCATCCTGATTGATTTGTCGCGTGACATTTGGGGCTATGTGTCGCTGGGTTATTTCAAGCAACGGCTTAAGGCCGGTGAGATTGGTTCTTCGACCATGCCGCACAAAGTCAATCCGATTGACTTTGAAAACGCCGAGGGCAATTTGGGCTTGGCCAATGCCGTGCTCAAGCACTTGTCTGAAAAACTGCCGATCAGCCGTTGGCAGCGTGACCTCACCGACTCCACCGTGCTGCGCAACATGGGCGTGGGCCTGGGTTATTCGGCCTTGGCTTACGCCTCCTTGATGACCGGTTTGAACAAGCTTGAATTGAACGAAGAAGCACTGGCCGCTGATTTGGATGCGGCGTGGGAAGTGTTGGCCGAACCGATTCAGACCGTCATGCGCCGCTTCGGGGTTCAAGGCGCTTATGAAAAACTCAAGGAAGTCACGCGAGGAAAGACGGTGACGGCAGCCGATTTACATGGCCTGATTGCAGGGCTCGATATTCCGCAAGCCGACAAAGACCGGCTCTTGGCCATGACACCTGCCAGTTATGTGGGCAAGGCAGCCGAATTAGCGCGGCGGGTTTGATTTGACCTATACAATTTGAAGAAATGATCTTCAAATTGTATAAAATATTCGCATGATAGAACGACAAATTGCCCCCACGCTGCTGAGGCTGGCGGACTCGTTTCCTGTCTTGGCCATCACCGGACCCAGGCAGTCTGGCAAAACAACCTTGGCCAGACACCTGTTTCCCGGCAAACCGTACATATCGCTCGAAGACCCCACAGAACGGGCGTTTGCCGACGAAGACCCTAGGGGTTTTCTGGCACGGTTTTCAAAGGGCGCTATTTTCGATGAGGCTCAGCGCTGGCCTGAGCTGTTCTCTTACCTTCAGGGCTTGGTTGATGAAGACCCCACACCGGGTCGTTTTATTCTGACAGGTTCGCAGCAATTTGGCTTGATGGCCGGGGTGACCCAGTCTTTAGCGGGGCGCGTGGCCATGAGTCGTTTGCTGCCTTTTTCTGCGGCTGAAATTGCAGGTGTTGGTAATGGGCAAGCCACACTGGACGATGTGTTGTGGCGTGGCAGCTACCCGGCCTTGAACATTGGCGCTTCCACACAGCCTGTCGACTGGTTTGCAAGTTACATCACCACCTACCTTGAGCGAGACGTGCGGCAGGTGTTGAAGGTGCAGGACCTCGCGACATTCCAGCGATTTGTACGTTTGTGTGCGGGGCGAACAGGGCAGTTGTTGAACTTGAGCGCTGTGGCCAGTGAGGCGGGTATCAGCCACACCACGGCGCGGGCCTGGTTGTCGGTGCTGGAGTCCAGTGACGTGCTGTTTTTGCTGACGCCCTACCACCGTAATTTCGGCAAACGCTTGGTCAAGTCACCCAAACTCTATTTTGTGGATACGGGGCTGGCGTGTTGGTTGTTGGGCATTCGCCAGTCAGAACAGTTGAGCTTGCATCCATCCCGAGGGGCTTTGTTTGAAAACTGGGTCGTGACCGAGTTCCTCAAACACAGAGCCAACCAAGGGCAACCATCGGACTTGCATTTTTGGCGAGACAACAACGGACTGGAAGCCGACTTGCTTTATGAAACAGGCACAGGCAGGTTGCAAACTGTAGAGATCAAATCCGGTCAAACGCCTACGGGCGACTATGTACGCGCAGGCCAGCGCTCTGCCAGCATGGCAGCAGCTGAGGCCTGCACCCCTTTATTGATTTACGGCGGCGATACATCTGTCCTGCGCAACGGCGTTCAGCTGTTGAGTTGGCGCATGTTGGCTCGCAAAGACTGAACCTATGGCACTCAAATCCACCATCTACAAAGTCAATCTGTCGATTGCCGACATTGACCACAGTTATTACGAAGACCATGCACTCACGTTGGCTCGCCACCCGAGTGAGACTGACGAGCGCATGATGATCCGCCTGTTGGCGTTGGCCATCAACGCCTACAAGTTGCAGGCCGTATGCCATGGTGACGGAAAGCTGGCTTTTGGCGCAGGACTGTCCGACCCTGACGACCCGGATGTCAGCTTGCGCGATTTCACAGGCCGTACCCGGGTGTGGATGGAAGTGGGGCAACCTGAAGACAAACCCATCATGAAAGCCTGTCAAAAATCAGATGAGGTGCTTTTGTATTGCTTTAACCACGCCGCCGAAGTCTGGTGGAAAGGCATTGAGACCAAGCTCACACGGTTGGACAAATTACAGGTTTGGCGTGTCCCTACCGAAGCTTCTCAGGAGTTGGCCAAGTTGGCCGAGCGCAGCATGCAAATGCAGGCCACGGTACAAGAAAATTCGGTCACCTTCAGCAGCGACAAAGGCAGCGTGCACATCGAGCCGGTACGCTGGAAATAAACCAAGCTACAAATCCAGTGTGATTTGGGCCTCGGCCGCAGCCTTGGCCAAGGATCGGTCTTCGGCCGCACGTTCGGCGTATTTGTTAAACCGCCAGGATGTTCCTTCGGCCGTGATGCGGTGCCATACCCCGCGTTTTTGTCCCGGCGTCATCTCGGTCCAAAGCTGCACTTCTTCAAAGGTGCGCCCACACCCTTTGCACATTTCATCACCTTGACTGGTCGAGCAAATCGCAATGCAAGGCGTATCTGGCGTCGTCGCATACCAAACTTGCCAGGCTTGTGCCGCAGCCATCGGAATGCTGAACTCGTCGGCTGTATCTTCGTGGTGGAAGACCATCAAGGCGTAGACCTCGGCCAAAGCACGCAACTCTTGCGGCAGGGTGATGCCATCAGGAGAGGGGTTTTTTTCGCGCCAATAGTTGATGGCCGCTTCAATGTCAGTGATGTAAATGCCGGCCATGGTGTCAGTTCAAAGGGAGAGCGATCATAGCCGCTAAAAGGATTGTCCGTGAAAATCAAAAAGGTTTCCGCATGCAAAAAATGGTTCCCAACAGGGGCTTGCCCCAGGCTGTTAAGCTGTCCCTATGAAATGGATTGTCAAATGGATGTTGTGCGCAGGGGCTTTGCTGTTGGTGGCACAGGTCTACAGCGGTGTGCAATTGCAAAACTTCAGTTCAGCGCTGATCGCGGCGCTGGTTCTGGGCTTGTTCAATACCTTATTGCGCCCTGTGTTGATTGTGCTGACCTTGCCGATTACTTTAGTCACCTTGGGTGTGTTCTTGTTCGTGATTCACGCGCTGCTTTTTTGGGCGGCGTCCGGCATGCTGGACGGCTTTGCCGTCAGCGGGTTTGAAGCCGCGCTAATCGGGTCCGTTTTTTATTCTCTGCTGTGCGTCGTGATCGATTCAGCGCTCGAGCAGTTGTTCCCGCCACAGCGACTGCACTGAACGGAGTCTGGCGTCCACGATAGAGGCCTCTATGAGGTCTGCGCCCTGCAGGGGCAATTTGCGGCTGGCATCTTGCGCTGCTTTGAATCGGTCTATCGCCCCGCTGTAGTCCATGCGCGCCAGTTGCGACTCGCCCTCTGCCCTCAGAGACTGCAATGCACGGCCTTGTGCCATCAATCCCGCAGCCATGACTTGCCAGGCTTGACCGTCTACAGGGTGCAGTTGTACCCATGACCGCAATTGAGAAATGCCTGTGTCCAGCGCTGGTGATGCGCCCAAACGGGTCAGGGCTTGAACCTGCGCCAACAACTCAGGACGGTGGGGGTTCGCCCCGGAGGGTATCTCAGACAATGCCCGCAGCGCACCGGGTATGTTGTCGCTTTTGAATGCCAATTCGGCCCTGAGCAATTGCACCAGCCGTGAAGCTTTGGCATCTCCCTGAACCAAGGGAGTCAAACGCAACAAAAAATGGGTGGCCAACTGCGGCTCACGCAAGCTCCATTGCGCCAAGGCCGCGCCATACAGCACATGAACTTGCTTGGACAAGGGCTGACTGCTCAAGTGCGTATCCTGGGCTTCGCGGGTCCAACTGCGCAGTAAATCTATGCCAGGTTGCGACAAAATCCGTGCGCGCGCGGTCATGATCACGTGCTCCAAATCGGGTTTGTCTGATGCTGCGCGTGCGATCAAAAGTTGCTGTCGTGCTTGCATGTCGGCCATGCGCTCCGTAGACATCGGGTGTGAGCGTAAATAAGGAAAGGAGCCGTTGTCGTTCAAGGCCGAAGCTTGTTGCAATTTGGCAAACATGCTGACAAAACCTTGTGGGTCAAACCCCGCTTCGGTCATCACGCTGTAACCGACCCGATCGGCCTCGCGCTCCATGTCGCGCGAAAAACTGAGTTGACTGCGAATAGCAGCAGCTTGCCCGCCCATGATCAAGGCTTGGGCACTTTGCGGGCTTTTGCTCGCGGCCAATAGGCCCAGGATCATCGTCCCGATCATCAGCGGGGTCATGCGTGCTTGCTCGCTCATGGACCGGGCAATATGGCGCTGCGTGACATGGCTCAATTCGTGGGCCATGACGGAGGCCAACTCGTCTCGGTTTGAGACCACACTGATCAACCCCAAATGCAATCCCATGTAGCCACCGGGCAAGGCAAACGCATTGACCGAACGGTCGCGGCCCAGCACAATTTGCCAGGCAAAACGTTCTTGCAATTCGGCATTCAACTCCCCGCGCGCCTGTGCACCGGCCACCAAGGGCTTCCACAGGCTCTGGATGTATTCGTCCAGCACCGGATCGTCAATGTAGTCCGGATCCCGGTAGAGCTCGCGTGCAATCCGGTCGCCAATCTTGCGCTCGGCAGTCAGCGTCATGTCGGAGCCTTCGCCCAAGCTGGGCAATGCAGCAGGGGCGGTGCCATTAGATTGCAGGGCTGGGGCTTGGGCCCAAGCAGGGGCCAACAGACACGCGGCGCCCATAGCCGCCAGCCATGCGCTCTGTTTGCGAGACCATTTCAACAACGTCACATCCATCCTGTATCTTAGAACGACCGTATCATGCCCGTATCATCGGCGCTGAACGTCAAGTCTGTGTAAATTCAGACCTGATCTTGTAAGCTTATACCCCCAGAGACGACCCTCATGAACAGCACTTCTCCACTGACCCACTTCGACGCCCAAGGCCAGGCCCACATGGTTGATGTGGGTGCCAAAGCCGCAACCCACCGTGTGGCCGTGGCCACGGGACGCATTGAGATGCTGCACGCAACCTGGGGTTTGATCGCATCGGGCACCGCCAAAAAGGGCGACGTGCTGGGCATCGCCAGAATTGCGGGGATTCAAGCGGCTAAAAAAACCAGCGATCTCATTCCTTTGTGCCATCCATTGGCCTTGACGCGGGTGGCGGTGGACTTTGACATGATCGAGTCGCCAATCCCTTGTGTGGTCTGCACAGTGACCGCCGAAACCGTCGGGCCTACAGGCGTTGAGATGGAGGCCCTGACCGCCGTGCAAGTCGCGCTGCTCACTATCTACGACATGTGCAAAGCCGCGGACAGAGGCATGACCATCACCGGCGTGAAGCTGTTAGAAAAGCAAGGCGGCAAGTCGGGGCATTGGGTGGGTGAGAAATAAGCATCAGCCCTTCAGCGCTGAACTAGGTCGTTGACGAATTGCTCAATTTTGAGCCGCATATCTTGGGTGGTGGCGTTGCTGCGGCACACAGGAAACTTGTTGTAAACATTCATCGCTTTGCCGCATTCTCCATCGACAGCTTGGCCTGCAGCACCCCGGTTGGCCGCATCCCAGCCGTGGGTTTGGTCGGGGTAGTGCGTCCACTGGGCGGCAGATTCCAATACCCGCTTAGGGCATTCGGCAATGGGTGTTGCCGTGTCTTTACCGCCTGTAAAAACGATCACCGGCGCGATATAGGGTGACAATTTTGGCGCCACTGCCGTGTCGAGTGAAAAGCAGTTGGGGTAGGCGGCAATGCCGCCGCGGTAGAGCGCTTTCATGGGGGTGCTGAGCAGGGCGTCTTCGGTGAAGGATCGCAGGACCGTCCAGCCGCCTTGGCTGTCACCCATGACAAACATTTGCGCCGTGTCGACGTGGTGCACATCGCGTAACCACTTGCCAGCGGCAATCACATCCAGCGCACGCATGTTGGCGCCGAATCGGGTTCGGGTCGCCCAGTTTTCGTTTTGGCCGCGACTCCAGTAGCTGTCCAGCACCAGTACATTGGCCGAGAAGGTGTCGCGCAGCCACACGCCGCTGGCAAAGTTGGTGGGCACCAGGCCATGCCCACCGTGCACCACCACAAAGGTGGGGCGTGCCGTGGAGCCCTGCGGGTGGGGGGTCCAGCTCGCCATCAACAAACCCTTTCCATTGAAGGCTGGAACTTGCGCTTTCATTTCCCCCAGCCGGACCAAGGTGGTGTTGTTGTAGAGGCTGTATTGGGTGATGGGTCGGGCCGGTGGCGTCGAGATGGTGATGGGCGGCTGAAAGTAGTCCACATCCACGGGCGGCGTGGCACAGGCCGTCAGTACCATCAAGAACCCGAGCCAGCTGAGCCATCGTTTCATCGCCATACTCGTTGAAGTTTGTAAATCCAATGCAGTATCGCAGAGGTGGGGCAAAGGTGGGCCGGGTGGCAAAAGGTTATTATCTTGTGTGAGACATGGCACCAGTCATTCAACAGGAGCGCGATCTGATCAACTTTCACATGCCCACGGCGTTCATGATTGCGGGGTTGTTGTACCTGCTGATGCCCGTGGCTGTCTGGATGCTCTTGAGGTCACGCAACAACTTGGGCTTGACAGTCTGGTGCAGTGGGTCAGAAATTTTTGGGGTGAGTCTGATCCTGCTTTCATTGCGGGACGTTGTTCCCGAGGTCGTATCTTTTCCGCTGGCCAATTTTCTGCTTTTTTTCGGGAGCTTGTTGCGACTGGAGTCGCTTCGTATGGCCCTGGGTCGCCCACTGGGACTGGTGCGCGTGGTCTTTTCTGCTCTGGCGATGGTGTGTGTGTATGAACTGCTCCGGCGTTTTTCTCTTCAACCCAAGCTCCACTTTCTGTGGTCCATCGCACTGCTCATCGGTCTGTTTGGGTGCTTGTCCTGGACGTCATCTCAAATCGCCCGCCGTGATGGCAGCCATAGTGCTTTATGGATGTCGTTCATTTACGTGCCCGTTATTTTGACACTTCTGTTGCGGTTTGTGATGGTGTCGATGGATGTCGCGATGCCGGGCGTTTTACACAACGATTTTGCTGGTTATGGGATGGTTATTTTTGGTGTCTTCAGCGCAGTGATAAGTCAGTTCGCTTATTTGGGTGTTCATGTGGAAGCGTCCATCCAAAGCGAAATGGCGGCTGTGGCGGCGAAAGCCAAGCTTGAAGAAAGTTTGGTACTGGGGCAACAAATTGCGCAACTTGACCGTGTGCGCAGCGTGGGACAGTTGTCGACGTCTTTGGCACACGAGTTGGGGCAGCCTTTGACCAACATCAACTTGCTGATTCAATGCGCAGAATCAGAGTTGCAGGCCTTGCCAGGCCCTGCTGCCCAAGCTTTGTCAGGGCACATGAAGGACATGGCGCGCAGCACGCAATTGGCCATCGACATTCTTCAGCGCATCCGTCGCTTTATTCAGGGCAAGTCGGTTGAAAAAACGCGAATTTCAGTCAATGTCATTGCCATTGAAGTGGCCGACTTACTGCGTGACTGGATGACGTTGGAGCGTGTGCGTCCTGTTTTTAATTTCCCTCAAGGTGAGTTGTGCGTCCTTGGCGATGGTGTGCAGTTATCGCAGATTTTGATGAATGTTTACCGCAATGCAGTTCAAGCCACGTCAGGCCATCAGGACCGACAACTGCGTATCACGGTGCGCCGGGCAGGTGATCAGGTGCTGGTGCAAATTGAAGACAACGGGCCTGGCTTAAGCAGCGAAACGATGGCCCAAATGGACCAGCCCTTTTTCTCGACCAAGCCGGATGGCCTGGGGGTGGGGCTCTCCATCTCCAGAGCCATTGCCGAGCAACACGGTGGTAGCTTGCAAATTGCCAACGGCCCTGAGGGTGGCGCGTGCGTGACCCTGACCTTGCCGTTAGAGGCCTGACCGCATGTCAACGGTCTTGTGCATCACCCATTTCAGGTCGACTTGCACGACGAAGGAAGGTACTTCAACTCCAGCCCATTGGTGGTCGCAGGACCGCAGTTCCAAGAGGCAATGGATTTGCCCCCGTCTGTGGCGCCTGACAATTTGGTGCTGCCGCTTTGCAGGGGTGTGAGCGAGATCGAATTGGTTGACGCTGTGGTGGTTCCGCGCAGCGTATCGGGGTTGCCTGCAACCGTGATGACGCCGTTGGCATCGACGGAGACACCGCTGACGTATTTGGAAGTTTGCGTTTCACAAGCCTTGGGCAGCAAAGCCGACACATCGGCTTGTGATGCCGTGGTCACGGTCTCAGTCACCGAGGTTTTGCAACTGGTGGCGGCCAAAATCATTTCAGAGACTTTGGTTCGGACGGTGTAGTCCTGGTATTGCGGCAAGGCGATTGCGCCCAAAATTCCGATGATCGCCAAAACGATCATCAACTCGATCAATGTAAACCCATGTGGTATTTTTTTCATGACAGTGCTCCCTTTTAGAGTCACTATCTTAGCCACGATAAGGCCTCCGGGTCAATTGGACTCGGCAGGCTCTTCGGCGGCGTGGCGAGTTTGCAGGTATTTGCCAATGCCCACCACGAAGGCTGCGCCGGCCGCTGCCGCTGCATAGTGCAGCCAGGTGTTGTCGGCCAATATCTCTTTCAGTGCCACGTCGCTGACGATGGTTTCGCCTCCCACCCAGCCGATCAGACCGGCACCGAATACGACAATAACGGGGAACCGTTCCATCATCTTGATCATCATGGAGCTGCCAAACACCACCAAGGGGATGCTGATGGCCAGGCCGATGATCAGCAAGAGCGAGTCACCCTTGGCAGCTGCGGCCACGCCAATCACGTTGTCCAGGCTCATGACCAGGTCGGCGATCAAAATGGTCCGGACAGCGGTCATCAGGTTGGATGCTTTGGGCTCGCCATCGTCTTCACCTTCTTCTTCTGCCAACAGTTGAACGCCAATCCACAGCAGCAACACGCCGCCGATGATTTGCAAATAAGGCATGGCCAGAAGTTGCGCTGCGACCACGGTCAACGCAATGCGCAAAACAACGGCAGCGCCTGAGCCGATCATGATGGCTTTGCGCTGTTGTTCTGGTGGCAATGAGCGGGCTGCCAATGCGATGACCACTGCGTTGTCCCCCGACAAGATGATGTTGATCCAGATGATTTTCAGCAATCCAATCCAAAAATCCGGGCTCTGCATAAATTCCATGTCTATCTCCGATGTCTCAATTAAAAAAAGCACTGACAATGTGCATCGCCAGCGCTTTAAGATCTGGACCTGTAGTTTAACGGGGTCTGCACCCCGCCCAGTCCGTATTTATCCTTACCTGAGTTGGGCTTTGAGCAATTTGCCCAATTCAGACGGGTTGCGTGTGACGATGAAGCCGCACTCTTCCATGATGGCCAGTTTGGCATCGGCGGTGTCGGCACCGCCAGAAATCAAAGCACCGGCATGGCCCATGCGCTTGCCCGGAGGGGCTGTGACGCCTGCAATGAAGCCCACAATGGGTTTTTTCATGTTGGCTTTGCACCACATGGCGGCTTCGGCTTCGTCAGGTCCGCCGATTTCCCCGATCATGATGACGGCATCTGTGTCCGGGTCGTCGTTGAAGGCCTTCATCACTTCGATGTGCTTCAAACCGTTGATCGGGTCGCCACCGATACCGACGGCGCTGGACTGGCCCAGGCCGACTTCGGTCAACATCGCTACGGCTTCATAGGTCAATGTGCCCGAACGGGACACCACGCCAATGCGGCCTTTGCGGTGAATGTGACCGGGCATGATGCCGATCTTGATTTCGTCAGGCGTGATCAAACCAGGGCAATTGGGGCCGAGCAGCAGTGTGCGTTTGCCGCCAGCGGCTTCCTTGGCCTTCATTCGGTTGCGCACCATCAGCATGTCTTTGACTGGAATGCCTTCGGTGATGCAGATGGCCAAATCGAGGTCGGCTTCTACGGCTTCCCAGATCGCAGCGGCAGCGCCTGCTGGAGGCACGTAGATCACAGACACGGTGGCGCCGGTTTGTGAGGCGGCTTCCTTGACGGAGGCGTAGATTGGTATGTTGAAGATGGACTCGCCCGCCTTCTTGGGGTTCACACCCGCGACGAAGCAGTTCTTGCCATTCGCGTATTCCTGGCACTTTTCAGTGTGGAACTGACCGGTTTTGCCGGTGATGCCTTGGGTGATGACTTTGGTGTCTTTGTTGATGTAGATGGACATGTTTGTTCCTAATCAGTTGAGGACAGAGCTAAAGATCCGTCCCCCAAGTCATTATTTAACGGCGGCAACAATGGCTGTTGCGGCTTCGGCCATGGTGTCGGCCGAGATGATCGGCAAGCCGGATTCGGCCAGCATTTTCTTGCCCAGTTCGTCATTGGTGCCTTTCATGCGCACGACCAATGGCACGGACAGGTTCACGGCTTTGCAGGCGGTGATCACGCCACTGGCGATGGTGTCGCACTTCATGATGCCGCCGAAGATGTTGACCAAAATGCCTTCGACCTTCTTGTTAGACAACATGATCTTGAAAGCTTCCGTGACTTTCTCAGCGGTGGCGCCGCCGCCCACGTCCAAGAAGTTAGCAGGCTCGCCGCCGAACAACTTGATCGTGTCCATTGTGGCCATGGCCAAGCCAGCACCATTGACCAAGCAACCAATGTTGCCGTCCAACGAGATGTACGCCAAGTCAAACTTGGATGCTTCCACTTCAGCAGGATCTTCTTCGTCCAAATCGCGGTAAGCCACGATTTCAGGATGGCGGAACAGGGCATTGGCATCGAAGTTGAACTTCGCATCCAAAGCCATGACTTTGCCTTTGCTGTCGCGGTTCAGGGGGTTTATTTCCACCAACGATGCGTCCGTTTCCATGTAGCACTGGTACAACTTTTTGAAGATGTCCACTGCTTGTGCGGTGGAATCAGCGGGCATGCCAATCGCATCGGAAATCTTCTTGGCTTGTGCATCGCCCAAGCCCGTCAGCGGGTCGATGAACTCGGTGATGATTTTTTCTGGCGTGCTGTGGGCCACTTCTTCAATGTCCATGCCGCCTTCGCTGGAGGCGATGAAGGCGACTTTCTGGCTGGCGCGGTCGGTGACCACGGAAACGTAATACTCTTTATTAATGTCGGCGCCGTCTTCGATGTACAGACGACGAACTTTTTGTCCTTCAGGACCCGTCTGGTGGGTCTTGAGCTGCATGCCCAGGATCTCGCCAGCAATGCGTTTGACGTCGTCAATGGTTTTGGCCACCTTGACGCCACCACCTTTGCCGCGGCCACCCGCGTGAATTTGCGCCTTGACCACCCAAACCGGGCCGCCAAGCTTTTGAGCGGCTTCGACCGCCTCTTGAACCGTGAACGCAGGAATGCCGCGTGGGACAGGCACACCAAATTGACGCAAGATTTCTTTGCCTTGGTACTCGTGAATCTTCATGAGGCTTCTCTCAGAGAGGTGGATGGTTTCACCAGCTTGCAGAACACAATGCGGTCCTGCAAGCGCTGGACACTGCAGCCCATGACTGTATCATGCTGCAATGCACAAATTTTGGGCCTTGCGACTTACATTGACTTGACGCTGGGCGCCACATGACGGGGAGTCACACCATGGCCACTATTTTCATTGACGGCGAAGCGGGCACGACCGGCTTGCAAATTCGCGAGCGGCTGGCTTTGATGCCCGCCATCCAGGTGCTCAGTATCGACCCCGCCCGGCGTAAAGACCCTGAAGCCAAGCGTGAATTGATGGCCAGCGCTGATTTGGTGGTGTTGTGTTTGCATGATGACGCAGCCATCGAGTCGGTGGCCATGATTGACAGCCTCAAGGGGCGCAAACCCCGTATCGTGGACGCCTCGACCGCCCACCGCTGCCACCCGGATTGGGTCTTTGGCTTTCCTGAGTTGGCCCCCGGCCAGCGCGCCGCCGTTCAAAAAGCCGACCGAGTGGCCAATCCGGGCTGTTATGCCACGGGCGCCATTGCCATCTTGCGTCCGTTGGTGGACGCCGGGATCTTGCCCAGAGACTTTCCGGTGTGTTTACCGGCCGTCAGCGGCTACTCTGGGGG
>CANBWK010000042.1 GCA_947373105.1 Comamonadaceae bacterium
ACCTTGAATCGGTCAGCGCCAGAGGCCACCGCGATGCGGCCTTGGCAATGGTCATGCAGGTGCGCCACCGCCTCGTGCACCCCGTCGATGGCGGTGATGCTTTCTTGCAAACGGACATTGCGGCGCGCGAAGAACTCTTGCAACCACTCGTCGGTGAGCGGCTGGCCCGTGTGGGCCTCGATGGTCACGCGCTGGCTTTTGACCGTGTGGCCCACAAAGCGCTGCATGCACTCGGCCAGCGTCATGCGCCAGCCTTGCGCCTCGAACATGTCGCGCAACACACCGCAGGTGATGGACTCGCTGTCCACCAGCACGCCGTCGCAGTCAAACAAAATGGCTTCAAAGGTCATACCGTGATGATACGGGGCGAATCACCGGGCTCAGAGCACATCGCCGTCCACGTAAAACCAGCGTCCTTCTTCGTGCAAAAAACGGCTGAGCTCGTGCTGACGAGTAGCCTTGCCGCCCACACGAAAACGGGCAACAAATTCGACTTCAGCGGTGCTCACCCCCATGATGCGGTGCTGTTTAATCTGAAGCCCCAGCCATTTGGCACCGACTTCGGGTTGCAACTGGGCAGGCCTTTGGGTGCTGTGCCAAGTGGCCATCAGATAAGGCACATCGCCCAGCACAAAGGCGCTGTAACGCGAACGCATCAGGCTTTCGGCATCGGGGGCAGGCTGACCTGCATGGTAAGGGCCACAGCAGGCATCGAAGGGCAGGGCTTGACCTTCGGGGTTGGCGCTTGTTCGGCCGCAGGGACAAGGTATTGGATTCACAGTGACATCGAGAAATGGGGCATGGAGCAATCGGGCCATAAGCAAAGGGGCATGGGCTTTGTAGGAGCCAGCCTGCTGGCGATTGAATGAGTCCGAGCAAGGGAGCAATCAAAACATCATCAGCAGGCTGGCTCCAGCTCACTTTCGGGAATGCGTTACAAGGCCCGCTGGATGATGATTTTTTGTACGTCGCTGGTGCCTTCGTAGATCTGGCACACACGCACGTCGCGGTAAATGCGCTCGACAGGGAAATCGCTCACATAGCCGTAACCACCCAAGGTTTGAATGGCCACGGAACACACCTTCTCGGCCATTTCACTGGCAAACAATTTGGCCATGGCGGCTTCTTTCAGGCAAGGGCGACCCGCGTCGCGCAGGCTGGCCGCATGCCAAATGAGTTGGCGTGCGGCTTCGAGCTGCGTAGCGCAGTCGGCCAGTCGAAAGCCCACCGCTTGGTGATTGAAAATGGGCGTGCCAAAACTTTCGCGCTGCTTGGCGTAGTCGATTGCGACTTCGAGCGCGCTGCGGGCCATGCCCAGACTTTGCGCGGCGATGCCGATGCGTCCGCCTTCAAGCGATGACAGTGCGATCTTGTAGCCCTCCCCTTCTTGGCCAATCAGGTTTTCAACGGGAATGCGGCAGTTGTCGAAATTGATCTGTGCGGTGTCGCTGCTGTGTTGGCCCAGTTTGTCTTCGAGGCGCGCCACGTTGTAGCCGGGCCTGCGGGTGGGCACGATAAAGGCGCTGAGGCCTTTTTTGCCAGCGCCTTTGTCGGTCACGGCGATCACGATGGCCACATCACCGTTTTGGCCACTGGTGATGAACTGCTTGACGCCGTTGATGACGTACTCGTCGCCGTCTTTCACAGCGGTGGTGCGCAGGGCCGAGGCGTCCGAGCCCGCATGCGGCTCGGTCAGGCAGAAAGCGCCCAGCATCTGACCTTTGGCCAGTGGACGCAACCACTGTTCTTTTTGCGCAGCGTTGCCGTACATCATCAGGATGGCGTTGACGGGGCAGTTGGTCACGCTGATCACGGTGCTGGTGCCACCATCACCGGCGGCGATTTCTTCGAGCACCAGCGCCAGTGTCAGATAGTCCAAGCCCGCGCCGCCCAACGCTTCGGGCACGCAAATGCCATACGCGCCCAGCTCGGCCAGGCCCTTGTGCACGTCTTTCGGAAAGTGGTGCTTCTTGTCCCACTCGGCGGCATGGGGCCAGAGTTCGCGCTGTGCAAAATCGCGCACCGCTTCGCGGATCATTTCCTGGTCGGGGGTCAGCAACATGGCTTTCTTTCTTTATCGGGTCACCAGGGCAAAGGGCTGCCGTCGTGGTTCAAAAAGGCGCCCCGGTATTTCGGGTCGCGTTGTGCAAGGATGGTTTTGAATGTCGCGCGCAGACTGCTGGCACTTTGTTCTGGTGTGAGGGGGGCACCGGCACCGCCCATTTCTGTTTGCACCCATCCCGGGTGGATGGCCAGCACGGTGATGTCGGGTTGTTCAGCTTGCGTGCAGCGCACCACCATATTGAGCGCAGCCTTGCTCACACGGTAGAGCGCCACGTTGCCACTGCTGGTGTTCTGCAAGCTGCCCATGACCGAGCTGATGCAGGCGATCACGCCTCGCTTTTCTTGCACCATGGGCAGGATCTGGGGGATGACTTGCATTGCACCCATGACGTTGGTGTGCATGATTCTATCGAAGCTGTCGCGTGTCGGTGGCGTGCTGGCACTGTTGCGGTCCATCGCCCCCGCCACGTAAATGGCCAGGTCGATCTTCTCGCCATCAAGCTGCCAGGCGAGACCGGTGTTGCTAGCGGGGTTGGCCACATCCAGGCTCAAGGATTCAGCGCCCAGGCCCTTGAGCCGGGCCATCCCGTCGTCGCTGCGGGCTGTAGCGATCACGCGCCAGCCGTCTTGAATGTACTGGCGAGCCAGCTCGTGGCCGATGCCGCGGGATGCGCCGATGAGGAGGACTGTCGTCATGTTTGATTATTTCTTGTTTGTAGGAGCCAGCCTGCTGGCGATGGCCAAAGCCAAACAGCCATCGCCAGCAGGCTGGCTCCTACAGGCTCACACCAGTTCCAACGCAACAGCTGTGCCTTCGCCGCCGCCGATACACAAAGTGGCCAAGCCTTTTTTGAGGCCTCGGGCCTTGAGCGCGTGGATCAAGGTCACCATGATTCGCGCACCGGAAGCGCCGATGGGGTGACCCAGCGCGCAAGCACCACCATTCACGTTGACCTTGTCGTGCGGCACGTTCAGCTCTTTCATGAGGGCCATGGGCACCACGGCAAAGGCTTCGTTGACTTCCCACAGGTCAACGTCTTGCACGGTCCAGCCCGCTTTGGCCAAGGCCTTTTGGGTTGCGCCCACGGGCGCCGTAGCAAACCACTCGGGCTCTTGCGCGTGCGTGGCGTGGCTGACGATGCGGGCCAGCGGTTTGCAGCCCAATTTGACGGCGGTGCTCTCGCGCATGAGCACCATGGCGGCAGCGCCGTCGTTGATGGACGAGCTGCTGGCGGCGGTGATGGTGCCGTCTTTTTTGAAGGCTGGCTTTAGCGATGTGATCTTGTCGAGCTTGACTTTTCCAGGGCCTTCGTCGATGGACACCACACGTTCGCCGCTCCGGTCTTTCACGGTGACGGGCGTGATTTCGGCGGCAAATGCGCCCGACTCGGTGGCGGCCTTGGCACGCTGCACGCTCGTGGTGGCGAAGTGGTCTTGCTCGGCGCGGGTGAAGCTGTATTTGGCGGCGCAGTCTTCGCCAAAGGTGCCCATGCTGCGGCCCGCCTCATACGCGTCTTCCAAACCATCCAGCATCATGTGGTCATAAATTTTGTCGTGACCCATGCGGTAACCGCCACGGCCCTTGAGCATCAAATAAGGCGCATTGGTCATGCTTTCCATGCCGCCAGCGACCAACACGTCATGCGTGCCCGCCACCAACATGTCGTGCGCGAACATGGCCGCGCGCATGCCGGAGCCACACATTTTGGACAGGGTCACCGCGCCTGCGCTCTTAGGCAAACCGCCCTTGAAGCCGGCCTGGCGCGCAGGGGCCTGGCCTTGCCCTGCCATCAGGCAGTTGCCAAACAACACTTCGGTTACCAGTTCAGCACTGATGCCAGCGCGCTCGACAGCCGCCTTGATGGCAGCACCACCCAAGTCGTGCGCGGCAAGCGCGGCAAAGTCGCCCTGAAAACTGCCCATGGGGGTGCGGGCAGCGCTGACAATAACGATGGGGTCGGACATAGGTTCTCCTCAAGAATTTGTAAAAAAGGCTGCGCCGTGCAGGCTCAGCCTCGGGGATAGCGTTTGAAAGCGCGGCGAAACACGTTCACCACTTCTTGAGAGCCGGTCATGCTGACGTCCAGGTCTTTGACCAAGCCGTCGTCCAGCCCATAAATCCAGCCATGGACTGTGACTTTTTGGCCTCGGCTCCAGGCGTCTTGCATCACGTTAGACAAAGCAACGTTGCCGACTTGCTCGATCACGTTCATCTCGCACATCACGGATTCGAGTTCCGCCTGTGGCAAATGGTTCAGTCGCTGACGGTGCCGCAATCGCACGTCTTGCACATGGCGCAGCCAGTTGTCCGCCAGGCCCACGCGGGTGCCGCGGGTGGCGGCCAAGACGCCGCCGCAGCCGTAATGGCCCACGACCATGATGTGCTCGACCTTGAGCGCATCCACCGCATACTGGATCACCGATAACGCATTCAGGTCGGAATGCACCACTACGTTGGCCACGTTGCGGTGGACAAAGACCTCGCCCGGATCGAGTCCGGTAATCTGATTGGCCGGCACGCGGCTGTCGGAGCAGCCAATCCACAGGTATTTAGGGGATTGCTGGTTGGCCAGGCGACTGAAATAGGCCGGGTTCTCTTGCTGCATGCGTGCAGCCCAAGCGCGATTATTGTCAAAAAGATGCTGAAGTGATTTGCTCATGGGGGTCATTTTCGCAGGGGTGCGATAACCTCAGCAGGTTTCGGAAAACAGCTCACGGCCAATCAGCATCCGGCGGATCTCGCTGGTCCCAGCGCCAATCTCGTACAGTTTGGCGTCGCGCCATAAGCGGCCCAGCGGGTAGTCGTTGATGTAGCCGTTGCCGCCAAAAATCTGCACACCTTCACCAGCCATCCAGGTGGCTTTTTCTGCCGTCCATAAAATCACGGACGCACAATCTTTGCGAACTTGGCGCACGTGGTCGGTGCCCAGCAGGTCCAGGTTTTTGGCCACGGTGTAGGCGAACGAACGACCGGCCTGAAGCACGGTGTACATATCGGCCACTTTGCCCTGGATGAGCTGAAACTCGCCGATGCTTTGGCCAAACTGCTTGCGGTCATGGATGTAAGGGATGACGTTGTCCATCACGGCCTGCATGATGCCCAAGGGGCCACCGGTCAGCACTGCGCGTTCGTAATCCAGGCCACTCATCAGCACCTTGGCGCCGTTGTTAAGGCCCCCAAGAACGTTCTCTGCAGGAACTTCCACGTTGTTGAACACCAATTCACCGGTGTGGCTGCCACGCATGCCCAGTTTGTCGAGCTTTTGAGCGATGCTGAAACCTTTCATTCCCTTTTCGATCAGAAAGGCCGTCACGCCGCGAGCCCCTAGCTCGGGTTCGCTCTTCGCATAGACCACCAGTGTGTCTGCATCAGGACCGTTGGTGATCCACATCTTGTTGCCGTTGAGCAGGTAGTAACCGCCGCCCGAGGCACTTGGCTCTTTCCATTCTGCCTTGAGCTTCATGCTGAGCACGTCGGAGCCCGCACCGGGTTCGGACATGGCCAATGCACCGACGTGCTCGCCACTGATCAGCTTGGGCAGGTATTTGGCGCGCTGATCTGGCGTCCCGTTGCGCTTGATCTGGTTAACGCACAAATTGGAATGCGCGCCATAAGACAGTCCTACGCTGGCAGAGGCTCGCGAGATTTCTTCCATCGCGATCATGTGCGCCAAATAACCCATGTTGGCGCCGCCGTATTCCTCACCCACGGTGATGCCCAGAACGCCCAGGTCGCCCATCTTGCGCCACAGGTCCATCGGGAACTGGTCGCTCCGGTCGATCTCGGCCGCACGGGGCGCAATTTCGGCTTGTGCAAAGTCACGCACCGCGTCGCGCAAGGCGTCGATGTCTTCACCGAGTTGAAAATTCAGGCCAGGCAAATTATTCATGCGTTTCTCCGTTCATGGGGTTTCTCAATCAATACTTTGGGGGTAAGCAACCAACTTTGCAGCATCACGACGACATGCGCTTTTTGTCTGCTTTCGACAGCAAAACACGGGCTTCTTTTTCATGGGTTTTCACCTCATCCATCGTGACCTGCAAGTCAGCCAGTTGCGACTCCAATTGCTGTCGATGTTCCGCCAGCACGACCAAGAATTTTTTCAACTGTGGCCCCGTGTCACGAGGACTGTCATACATATCAATGAGGTCTTTGGCTTCTGTGAGCGACAACCCCAGTCGCTTGGCACGCAGGGTCAGTTTAAGTCGCGTGCGGTCCCGTGCAGAATAGATGCGATTACGCCCACCGGGACCGGTGCGCTCAGGCTCGAGCAAACCCATGTCTTCGTAAAAGCGAATGGCGCGCGTGGTCAGGTCAAACTCTTTGGACAGATCGCTGATCGAATAGGTGTTGGCCATAAAGTGATGAATAGTTGGCAGTGCAACGCACGCTGGCGACAGCCTCTTTGGGATATCCGCGCCTAGAATGCATGAATGTTGACGTTTACGTTAACGTCAACTCTTTGCGAATGCTAACCGATTAATGTCCGTTTCCCAAGGCCCCCATGAGTTCTGCCTCACTTGAATCCGCATTGACCTTTCCCTTGTCCGAGCAACTGCCAACCTCAGGCACAGCATTGGAAGTTGCACCCGGGATCCTCTGGGTCCGCATGGGTCTGCCTTTTGCTCTTGACCACATCAATCTTTGGCTGGTTCGGGACGCCTTGGAGGGGCCAGAGGGTTTGCGCCAAGGTTGGACCGTCATCGATTGCGGCATTCACAATGAGTCTACGCACCGCGATTGGGAGCAGGTGTTTGCCACAGCACTGCAAGGCCTTCCTGTTTTGCGGGTACTGGTGACCCATATGCACCCCGATCACATGGGGTCGGCAGACTGGATGTGCGAAAAATGGAAAGCACCGCTGTGGATGAGCAGCAGCGAATACCAGTCGGCCCAAATGGCCACGCATGGCTTGTCCAATTTTGGCGGCGATTTGACACACAGTTTTTTTGCCCAACATGGCTGGTCAGACCCGGATGCGATGCGCGATGTCAAAGCACGGCTTAATTACTATTCCGGCATGGTGCCCCAAGTTCCGAACCGTTATCACCGGTTGATGGGGGGGCAAACTTTCACCATGGGCGGTTCGACTTGGCGCTGTATTGCGGGTTACGGCCACTCACCAGAACACATGGCTTTGTATTGCGCTGATCAACACATTTTGATCAGCGGTGACATGGTGTTGCCCAAAATATCCACCAATGTCAGCGTCTACGCGCAAGAGCCAGAGGGGAACGCTTTGCAGCAATTTTTAGACTCACTGGATGCGTTTCAAGACTTGCCTGAAGAGACCTTGGTCTTGCCCTCGCACGGACGACCGTTCAAGGGCGTGCACACCCGAATTGGCCAACTGCAAGACCATCACAAAGAAAGGCTCGCCGATGTGCTCGGCGCTTGCAAAGATAAGCCCCAAAGCGCCCATGACACGCTGCCAATTTTGTTCAAGCGAGAATTGAATTTTCACCAAACCACATTTGCGATGGGCGAGGCTGTTGCCCATTTGCACGTTCTGTGGCGAAACCGGCAGGTCAAGCGCACGTTGGACTCCGACGGGGTTTACCGATTCGCGGCCCTGTGATCACCATTCAGCCAACGATTCGGTTTTGAGGCGTTGCCTGCGTTCAGCGTAGTCAGGCATGACCGAACGGACTGTTTCCCAAAACTGCGTGCTGTGGTTCATCACACGCAAGTGGGAGAGCTCATGTGCCACAACGTAATCAATTTCGCTGGGGCTTAAATGAATCAATCGCCAGTTCAACCGAATGGCACCATCTGCACTGGCGCTTCCCCAGCGGGTTCCGGCATTGGACAAACTGATTTTTTTCCATTCCACGCCAAGCAGGGGCGCGAAATGGTTCAACCGCGCCTCGAACAACTCTTTTGCCTGCCGCATCAACCAAGCTTGCACACAGTCTCTGATTTGCGCGGCATTGGCGTTAGCCGAGACACCAATACGCAACACATGGGTCTCTCCTATCACCAACTGGGCACTGCCTTGCGCGGGATCGATGCACAACTGCACCGGTTTGCCAAGGTAGGCAAACTGGGCGCCGTCATGCCACTCGACCCGGGTGTGTTCACGCTGGTGGAATCGCTCTTGCGATTCTGAGAGTTTGCGTAAAACCCAACTGCTTTTCTCTTGCAGGGCGGCCTCAACTTCTTTGAGTGAAACCCATTTGGGGGCTCGAACGACCAAGCCATCGGGCCCAATGCTAAAGCCAATGGTTTTGCGTTTCGCTCTCGCAAAAGCGTAACCAATGTGCACGCCCTCAAACACGACGGAACGGTTGGCCTGTGGGTGTGCAAACTGAACGGGGCTCAGGACCCTTGAAGCCAGTGGTTCTGGCGTTAGAGAGCCTGACTTTGAAGGTTCAGCCTCAAAAAAATCTAAAACAAACTGAAACGGTGAGCGCATGGCGCAAGCGCTTTCAGGCGTAGGCTTCGGGGTCGAGACGCCGCATTTCAGACTCTATCCAGGCCTGAACTTCTTGCATCAATTCTTCGGGCTCACGGCCTTCGCTGGCAATGGCCTTGCCAATCGAGATGTCCACGATGCCCGGTTTTTTGATGAAGGCCTTGGTCGGCCAACATTTGGCCGAGGTCACGGCAATTGGGATGACGGGCACGCCCGCTTCAATTGCCAAACGGGTGCCCCCCGTTTTATAGGTCCCCACCTGTCCACGGGGTATGCGGGTGCCTTCAGGGAACATGATGACCCAGACGCCCTCACCCATCAGCCGTTTGCCTTGTGTGACCACCTTGGCAAAAGCTTGCGAACGCTGACCACGGTCAATGTGAATCATGTCCATGCGCGCCATCGCCCAGCCAAAGAAAGGCACTCTCAACAACTCTTTTTTGAACACATAGGCCAAAGGATGTGGCATTAATGCGGGCATGACAAAGGTCTCCCACGTGGATTGGTGTTTGACCAACAAAACGGCAGGATCTTTAGGGCCTGCTGGCAAATTTTCCATGCCCGTCACCCGGTTTTGGATACCCAAAATAAAGGTGCCACTGCCCACGGCCAGCTTTAACCATCCCGCACAGAACCAGTAAATCTGGGTGCTGCTGACGAAGTAAGACGCGACCACCACGAACAACGCCCAAGGGATCACCGTGAGGATCAACCATAAGACGTGAAGAACAGATCGAATCAGGTTCATGGGTTCAGTCAAAAAATCTCAGGCTAAGGCGCTTGCAGTTCGGCCAAGCCAATGCGTCGCAAAAGCGTCCAAGTCTTGGTGCATTTGTGTTTGAACGGGAAAGTCGGCCGGCAAACTTTGTCCGCGTAATCGCTCTAATTTACCGGTCAAGACCAGATGCGGGTTGCATCCCCCCGCCACGGCGGCTTGCAAGTCACGCAGGCTGTCACCGACATAGGGAACTCCGGCCAGCGACATCCCAAACCGCTCCGCAACTTGCTCCAGCAAACCGGGCGCCGGCTTGCGACATGTGCAGCCTTCGTCTGGCGCATGCGGGCAATAAAAAATCGCGTCAATCCGGCCTCCCACCAAGGTCAATTGTTTGTTCATCCGCGCATGAATCGCATTGAGTGAGGCCACATCCAACAAACCGCGTCCCAAACCCGACTGATTGGTTGCCAGCACCACGTGATAACCCGCGTGATTCAGGCGTGCAATGGCTTCGAGCGCGCCCGGTATCGGGTGCCACTCTTCCGGCGATTTGATGTACTCGTCGCTGCTGATGTTGATCGTGCCGTCACGGTCGAGAATGACAAGTTTGATGCTCATGTCAAAAATTCAATTTTCAAGAAGCTAACCGAGACAGATCGGCGACGCGGTTCATGGCCACGTGAAGTGACTTGAGCAACCCCTGGCGGTTCAGGCGCAGATCCATGGCTTCGGCGTTGACCATCACGTCATCAAAGAAGGCATCGACTGGGCCACGCAGCGCGGCCAGGGTTTGCAGGCTCGCGGTGTAGTCACCGGCCTGGAACTGCGCCTCTGATTCTGGCAGCAACTTTTGCATGACGGCGTGCAAGTTCTTCTCGGCCTCTTCTTGCAGCAATGCGGGGTTGACATGGGCGTCCACCTCGCCCGCCTTTTTGAGGATGTTGCCGATGCGCTTGTTGGCCGCGGCCAATGCCGGGCTTTCGGGCAAGGCGGCAAAAGCTCGCACAGCCGACAAGAACTGACTGACCTGACCCAGACGCGCTGGACGCAGAGCCATGACGGCATCGACCTCTTGCGCGCTGAAGCCTTGCTCGCGCAGGCTACCGGCCAGGCGGTCGTAGATGAAATCGATCAAGACATCTGAGCCACCGGTGATCTTGTCGCCGAACACCGGCGCAGACAAGGCCAACACATCGGGCAAAGCCAGCGTCATGTCTTTTTCGATCAGCATTCGGATCACGCCTAAAGCATGGCGGCGCAAAGCAAACGGGTCTTTGTCGCCGGTGGGCACGTTGCCAATGCCGAACATGCCGACCAGGGTTTCGAGCTTGTCGGCCAGCGCCACCACCAGACCCACGTTGTTGCGTGGCAATTCATCGCCAGCAAAGCGGGGTTTGTAATGGTCTTCAATGGCTTCGGCCACATCGCTGCGCAAGCCATCATGCCGGGCGTAGTAGCCGCCCATCATGCCTTGCAGCTCGGGGAACTCACCGACCATGTCGGTCAGCAAATCGGTCTTTGCTAAACGTGCAGCCTGCTCAGCTTGCTGCGCCAATGCATCACCGCCCACTTGCTGACCAATGGCGCGGGCAATCGCGCAGACACGCGCCATGCGCTCGCCTTGCGTGCCCAACTTGTTGTGGTAGACCACTTTGGACAGGGCTTCGACGCGCGATTCGAGCGTTTTTTTGCGGTCCTGGTCAAAGAAGAATTTGGCATCGGCCAGGCGTGGACGCACCACGCGCTCGTTGCCACCGATGACAAACGAAGCGTCGTCGGGGGTGATGTTGCTCACCACCAAAAATTGATGCGTGAGCTTGCCAGAAGCGTCGAGCAACGGGAAGTATTTTTGGTTGGCCTTCATCGTGAGGATCAGGCACTCTTGCGGGACACCCAAGAACTCGGTTTCGAACTGGCAGGTCAGCACATTCGGGCGCTCGACCAAGGCAGTCACTTCGTCCAGCAAGGCATCGTCTTCGATGGGCTTGACGCCGCCACCGACTCGGGCGGCTGCAGCATTGAGCTGACGCTCAATCTCTGCGCGGCGCTCTACGAAGCTGGCAATGACAGAACCATCACGCTTGAGCACTTCGTCATATTGGTCGGCATGCGGCACCACCACGGTGGGCAGTTTCGCCTCAAAGCGGTGGCCTTTCGTGCTGTTGCCTGCGGTCAAGCCCAGAGTTTTGACAGGCACCACGTTGCTACCATGCAACGCAATCAGGCTGTGTGCGGGCCGCACAAAGTTCACGCTGCTCCAGCCGGGCAACTCGCAATCGTTCTCCAACTGGTATTGCATGACTTTGGGAATCGGCAACTTGGCCAGAGCTTCATCCAGGGCCTTTTGCAAACCGGCTTGCAAGGATGCGCCCTTGACCATGCTGTCGTAGAAGAGGGCTTCGGCCTTGCCATCGGGGGCGCGCTTGAGCGCCGCCACAGCAGCCGCCGGGTCGCTCACATCAGCGCCGAGGGCTTGCAGTTTTTTGAGCAAAGCGGGCGTAGCGTTGCCCGCCGCATCCAGGCCCACAGCCACGGGCATGAGCTTTTGTTGCACGGCCTTATCAGCAGCCTGCGCCAGCACACCCGTCACATGCGCAGCCAAGCGGCGTGGCGATGCAAAAGCAGTCACCACTGCATCGGCAGTGGCCAAACCCTGGGCCTTGAGTTGATCGGCCAAGACGCCAGAGAAGGCGGCACCCAATTTATGGAGCACCTTGGGCGGCAGCTCTTCCACAAAGAGTTCAACCAGCAAATTTTGTAAAGACATTTCGTTCTCCCTCACGCGGCTTTCTTGGGCATTTGTGCAACCCATTCACGCGGGGCCATCGGGAACTCCAGACGTTCGCGGCTCTCGTAATAACTCTGCGCCACGCTGCGGGCCAGATTGCGGATGCGGCCGATGTAGGCGGCGCGCTCGGTCACGCTTATCGCGCCACGCGCATCCAGCAAGTTAAAGGTGTGTGCGGCCTTGAGGACTTGCTCGTAGGCGGGCAATGCCAACTGCTGGGTGATCAGGTTTGTCGCTTGTTTTTCATGGGCGGTAAAAGCAGTGAACAAAAAGTCCACATCCGAATGTTCGAAGTTGTAGGCCGATTGCTCTTGCTCGTTTTGCAGATACACATCGCCGTAGCTCATGGTGTCAGTCCACTTGAGGTTGTAGACGTTGTCAACTTCCTGCAAGTACATGGCCAAGCGCTCTAAGCCGTAAGTGATCTCGCCGGTGATCGGCTTGCAGTCGATGCCGCCCACTTGCTGGAAATAAGTAAACTGCGTGACCTCCATGCCATTGAGCCAGACCTCCCAGCCTAAGCCCCAGGCGCCCAGCGTCGGGTTTTCCCAATCGTCTTCAACGAAGCGGATGTCGTTTTTCTTGAGGTCAAAACCCAGCGCTTCGAGCGAGCCCAAATACAACTCCAAAATATTGCTGGGCGCAGGTTTCAAGACCACTTGGTATTGGTAGTAGTGCTGCAGACGGTTGGGGTTTTCTCCATAGCGACCGTCCTTGGGGCGGCGGCTGGGCTGCACATAGGCAGCCTTCCAAGGCTCAGGGCCAATGGCACGCAAAAAAGTGGCGGTATGGCTGGTGCCCGCACCGACTTCCATGTCGTAGGGCTGAAGCAATGCGCAACCCTGGGCGTCCCAGTACTGTTGCAATTTGAGAATGATTTGCTGAAAGGTCAACATGAACGGGGGCTTGGGCTTTCAAGGGCTCGCGGCCTGAATGTAGAAGGAGCAACCTGACGTTGTATAGACATGGCATACGGACATACAGGGGGATAAGCTGTTATTTTAAGGTGCAACGGGGTGTTTGAAGTGGCATTTCGGCTTTACTGCGCTTGTGTTGGTTCCTTGGCCGGCTTGGAATGCTATTGCGACGGCTTTAGGGTTGTCGAGGCGCACGCCCTCGCGCTGTCCAGAGACAGACCAACAGGCATACCCCCCACAAAGGCGTTAGGCCCCATCGCCCAGCCCACCAAGCGAATGGCGTCAGGCCTGATCGCCCTTCGAAGGTCCCATTCAACTCGCCACGCGTAAAGCGAGGTAGCTGGGCTTGAACCCGTCCATGGTGATCGATGATAGCCGTTGCGCCGGTGTTGGTGGCCCTCAGCATAGGTCGCTGTAATTCAAGGGAGCGCATTCTTGAAATATTCAAATGTTGGTCAATGGCTACCGTGTCGCCAAACCATCCAATATTGCTCACATTCACCAAGACGGTTGGCGTGGCATCCAGATCGTCGACCCGCATGCCCGCTGACGGTGCAAGCTGGGCCGCCAGTTCCTCACCAAACAGATCTTCATAACAAATATTAGGCACCAAGCGCTGACCTTGCCACTTCAAAGTGGGCTGTTGCAAAGAGCCTCGGTCAAAATTCCCCAAGGGGATATTCATGAATCTCAAGAACCATTGGAACAGGGGTGGAATGAATTCACCAAAGGGAACCAAATGATGTTTGTCATACCGGTAAGTGGCCATGTCTTTTGGCCCCAGACTGACAACGGCATTGCTGTACCCCTGTTGCTCACTCCCCAGAGGCACGCCGACCAAGGCCAGTTGCTGTGGCGTTTGGTGATAGCGCTCCACCAATGTTTGCCAATAGCCCTGCGGCAATCGACTCGGCAACAAAGGGATGGCCGTTTCGGGTGCGACCACCAAGGGGGCCGTATTGTCTTGCAATCGTTGTGCGTACCAAGTCAGTGCATCTTCGACCCCGCGACCTGGAATGAATTTTTCATCCTGTGCGATGTTGCCTTGCAGTAAACGCACCTGTGCGTGTCCAGCACTGTGTGTCCAGTCGGCTTGCAAGTGTGTCCAAGCCCAAGGCGATATCAGCAAAAGACACACTACGGCCAACGATTGAAGCGTCGCATACAAGGGCGGCTTGCCGGAATCACCCGACAGGCTCAGGCTGATGGCCATGACCAAGCCCGCCACCAATGCCCCGATGCCATACACCCCGATCCATGGTGCATAAGCACTCAACCACCCGTCGACATGCGCGTAGCCGATAGCCCCCCAGGGGAAACCGGTGAACCATTGGCCTCGCATGAGTTCCGACAAAGTCCACAGCGCGGAAAAGCTCAATGCACCTTTCCAATGCCATTGACTGCCCTGAATTCCCTGCATCCATCTCACCCACAGACCACAGGCGATAGCGTAATAAATCGACAAGGCGCCTGACAAGACCGCTACGGCGCAAACAGCAAGCCAATCCGGCATGCCACCGAAGTCGTGCATTGCAATATACAACCACCAGAAAGAGGCGGATAACCACCCCCATGCGAAGCACCAACCCAAGAGAGCGCCGGCCCTCAAAGAGGCCCGCGGTGCTTTGCTGGCATCAGAGACCTTGAGCTCTTTCACTAACAAGCTGCAAAAAACACCCATGCAAAGGGCTTGGAGCCATCCATGCGCTTGTCCCGCCCCGTCGGCCAAGGCCAGTGCCTGTCCTGCGCCCACCAGAATTGCCGTCATCAGCCTGAAGGTGCGCCATGAACGCCAGGCACGGTTAGGCTTGGCCATCAAAGGGTCCGGTTAACTGCTGCCGGAGCTACTTTGAACCACCGCACTGCGCCGCCTTTGGTGTGCAGGACCACGAAATCAAGTCCCCCCAAAGCATGCCGCTCGCCACGCTTGGGCACGTGTCCCATTTCATGTGCAATCAGCCCGCCAATCGTATCGAAGTCATAACTCGCTTCGTCCTCTTTATGGGGTGTCAGGTTGACACCAAAGGCTTCGGCGACCCGTGCTACGGCGGTATCACCACTGACGCGAAAACTCTTGTCTGGTAGCCCAAAAATATCGCCCTCGTCATCCACAATGTCAAATTCATCTTCGATTTCCCCGACGATTTGCTCCAGTACATCTTCAATGGTGATGAGACCGGCCGTTCTGCCAAACTCGTCTATGACAATCGCCAGATGATTGCGGTTATCTCGAAATTGCCGCAGCAAATCATTCAGCCCCTTGCTTTCAGGGACAAACACGGCCGGGCGTAGCAAAGCTCGGATGTTCAATTCAGGCGCACGCTGAAGCTTGAGCAAATCCTTGGCCATCAAGATGCCAATGATGTTTTCTCGGTCACCTTCGTAGACCGGAAAACGCGAATGCGCTGTTTCAATAACTTGATGCAAAAACGCATCAAAGGGGTCATCGATCGATAACAAGTCCATGCGCGGTGCAGCCACCATCACGTCACCCGCAGTCATGTCGGCCATTCGGATCACGCCCTCCAGCATGAGCCGACTTTCTGTGTTGATGATGCGATTGTCTTCAGCTTCTGCAAGCGTTTTGATCAACTCATCGGTTGAGTCGGGGCCGGGATGAAGAAATTCGGCAAGTTTTTGCAGGAACGTGCGGTTGTCTTTACGTTCTGATTTTCGCGCGCGGTGCGGGTCTGACACAGTCAAAATTGCAGGACATGCCGTTGTGGATACACCTGTAGGATACCGGATCGCGATGAAGCCTTAATTTCAGGCTGCTTGACATCACACCCTGTCGTCAAGGCTGGCTTTGATGTCGTGCCTCGCGAACGCCTTGTCGGATCTCTTGTAGGATGGCCAAAAAGTCTCGAAACTGTTTAGCTTTCGCTTTAACTTGGTAGTCCATTTCAGACATTTGTTCGTTAACGATTTGCGTCACTTGGCTGTCCAAATTCGCTGCTGGCAATTGCAAATAAGCTTCGCTTTCACTGCCATCACGCTCCACCCGTGCGCCCGCACTTTTGGCAATGCGCAGCATGGCTGAGTTTTCACTTAAGGCATGGATAAACAACATGTGTACGCCTTCGTTGCGCGCATGCACGACAGCATGATCAAACAACTTAGCCCCTAACCCTTTACCCCTGCATTGGGACAAAACGGAAACACCAAATTCAGCACAGGTAGACCATTCGGGATCGATAGAAAACGCCAAATGCGCCATCGCCACCAACTCCAAGCGCCGGTTGAATACACCATAGATTTCATCTCTTACGAAATTCAATCCCTCCACATAACGGCTGATTTGCTCATCTGTCGCTGCGTACCCAAAGCGCAAATAACGGTCATGCGCATTCAGTCCATATAAATGCCGAATAATTTTCAAACGATGACGCGGTGACAATTTGCGAATGGGAATCCAAGGGTGTGACAGCCCATCATCCCCGACCAGGCGAAGCATCACTTTACGCCACCAATTTGGCGCATGGTTTCGTTCGAGCGTTGGGTCAGAGTTCACAGCAGGATATAAGGGTTTTCCCTTATTATGTCACTTTGATCACGACAGCAATTGAATTAACGCTTCAGTTACGCTTTTTTACTTAAGCAGTGTGGTGAGGAAGCGATGTCACCTTCCAATAATCATCGGACGCAAATCGCTCCGCTAAAAACTGTACAAAAGTTCGAATCCTTTCTGGCAATCTCCGATCGGGCAAGAACACGGCATACAGCGTGCTTTCAGGCAAGGTGTAATCCACAAGCAATTCAACCAATTGCCCCGAAGCCAGATAAGGCGCAATAGCAAATGAAGGCAAGGCTGCAATGCCTAAACCTGAAATCGCAGCATCGATCAATCCTTCGGCCACGTTTGAGCGCAGATTGCCTGAAACCTTGACACTCTGTTCACCTTCGCGCCCCTTGAAACGCCAATCACCCCCCTTCGGGCGGTCGTAAACAAGACAATTGAAGTCCAGTAAATCTCGCGGTGTCAGCGGCACGCCATGGGAGGCCACATAGTCTGGCGAGGCCACCACCATCCAGCGGGCGGGCGCCAGTCGACGCGCCACCAAATTACTCAAACGAGGCTCTTCAGCCAGTCGCACCACCAAGTCGGCATTGCCCGAAATCAGATCAGCAAATCGTTCAGACAGCGTGACCTCAATTTGTATCGACGGGTTTAAAGTCAAAAAATCATTGACGGCGGGCAACAAATGGATTCGACCAAAGGTAATGGCCGTACTGATGCGAATCAAACCATGTGATCCACGCGACAAATCCTCCACATCCCGAACCGCCTGATCGGCCTCATCAATCAGCCGCGCACACCGGTCGTAAAACCGCTCGCCGGCTTGTGTAAGGCCTATCTTTCGGGTACTGCGATGGATCAACTTGACCCCCAGCGAAACTTCCAAATCTTGGATGTGCCGGGTAACCAAGGCCTTGGAAATTCCGCAGTGATCTGCAGCAGCAGTGAAGCTATTGGCCTTGACCACGGCCACAAATGTGGCCAAGGCATTCAGATCGCGCATCAGTTCATACCTGTAAACAATGTGTTCATGAAAAGCCCTTCCATCTCCTGTGCCTGGAAAGTATAGTCATTCATGCGTGAGGCATTGGGCAGTCTCAAGATTTTGTTCTCTTTCGCCTCCATCTTTCAATAAACCATCTGCAAGGCTCAACATCGTGATCTGGTCTCAAGAGTATTTCGTCAACCGCGAAGACGTTCGCCTGTATGTTTACCGTAAACGCGCTGCGGTACCTCAAGCCGGAGAAGCTGCCAAGCCTGTCCTGCTGCTGGTGCATGGCTCCACTGTTTCCGGACGCAACACATACGACTTGCAAGTGCCTGGCGGCAAAGACTATTCCGTCATGGATTACTTTGCAGACCGAGGCTATGACGTCTGGACAGTGGACCACGAAGGCTACGGCCGCTCCAGCTGGTCTGGCCGAGGCAACAGCGATGTGCCAACAGGTGCTCAAGACCTGGCCGCTGTGGTGCCCTTTATTTTGAAAGAAACGGGCGTCGAAAAGATCAATATTTTTGGCTCATCATCCGGCGCCTTAAGGGCGTGTATGTACACCGAAGCCCATCCAGAAACTGTGGCACGCCTGGGCCTTTCCGCCCTTGTGTACACAGGCGCAGGCTCACCAACATTAGAGCAGCGCCGCAAAAAATTGCCCGAATACAGCACAAGCCCACGGCGCAAAGTCGATCTGGCCTTTTACGAAGGCATGTTCAACCGCGACAAACCGGGCTCTAGCGAAGACAGCGTACCCAAAGCCATTGCCGCAGCAGAACTACCTCTGGTGAGTGAAGTTCCCACCGGCACCTACGTCGACATGTGCGCCAACCTGCCACTGGCTCATCCTGAAGCCATTCCATGCCCTACCCTGGTCATCCGCGGCGAATACGACGGCATTGCGGCTGAACCCGACTTGCTGGATTTCTTTGCTCGATTGCCCACCAAAGACAAACAGTTTGTGGTGCTGTCTGGCATTGCACACAACCCCATGATGGGTGTCGTGCGCAACAAGTTCCATCACGCCCTTGAGACCTTCCTCAAAGTACCTTTGTAATCCTTCGGATCAAAATTGGAGAGCCTCAAGATGACAACAGTTCAATGGACAGGTGGGACAGAGCACTGGACCCACAAAGGTGACATTCGCCTCTTTTTGTGGAACAAACCAGCAAACAAAAACGTCCCTTCTGCTGGCACCATTTTGTTTGTGCATGGCTCCTCTATGGCTTCTCAGCCTACGTTTGACCTGACTGTCCCTGGCCGCCATCACTCTTCTGTCATGGATTGGTTTGCGGAGCGTGGCTTTGACACTTGGTGCATGGACAACGAAGGTTATGGACGTTCTGACAAAAGCCGTCCGATCAACTTTGACATCAGCAATGGCGCTGAGGATTTGGCTGCAGGCAGCGCGTACATCCTCAAAAACACTGGCGCACAAAAACTGATGGTCTATGGCATCTCTTCGGGCGCCCTCAAGGCCGCCTTGTTTGCGCAGAGGCACCCTGATCGAATCGCCAAATTAGCGCTCGACGCCTTTGTGTGGACAGGTGAAGGCAGCCCAACCTTGATCGAGCGTAAAAAGAAATTACCCGAGTTTCTGGCTAAAAACAGCCGCCCCATTGACCGCGCTTTTGTGCACAGCATTTTCAATCGTGACCATCCGGCGTGTGCTGATGAAGCCACCAAGAATGCGTTTGCCGATGCTATTCTCACGTTGGACTCCGCCATGCCCACCGGCACCTATGTGGACATGTGCTCCAAACTGCCGTTGATTGACCCCACCCAAGTCAAGTCCCCCACACTGATCATGCGGGGCGAATATGACGGAATAGCCAGTTTGGACGACTTGCTGAACTTCTACAAGCTGTTGCCCAGTACCAGCAAACAGTTCAACGTCATGGAAGGCATTTCTCACGCCAGCTTCCAGCAAAAAAACTATTTGATGGTCTATCAGATACTGCACAGCTTTTTTTCTCAACCTGAACCATCTTTCCGAGGTTAGCCATGAAGAAGCATCTATTGCGCATTGTTTGCACGGCGGCTGTTTTGGCATTGTCTGGCGGTCAAGTTCTCGCCCAAGCCTATCCCACAAAACCCATCAAAATCATTGTGCCTTTTGGCCCAGGTGGTTTCACAGACGTGGTTGCACGGATCTTGGGCGTCAAACTGGGTGAAAGCCTAGGTCAATCTGTCGTGATTGAAAACAAGCCGGGCGCAGGCTCCTTGATTGGCTCTGACCAAGTCGCCAAATCTGCCCCGGATGGACACACGCTGTTAATAGTATCTTCAACACATGTGATCAGCCCTTGGATCTACAAAAGCTTACCGTATGACCCCATCAAAAGCTTCACTCCCATCAGCAAACTGGTGGATTCACCCTACGTCCTGCTGACCAATCCCAAAGTACCTGCAAAAAACGTTCAAGAATTCATTGCATTGGCCAAAGCCAACCCAGATAAAATTCACTTTGGGTCGTCGGGCAATGGCAGTGCACAGCACCTGATTGGCGGCTTGTTCGCGTCCATGACCCACACACAACTCAAGCATGTTCCCTATCGCAGCAGCAACTTGGCAACCTCCGACGTTTTGGCCGGCATTGTAGAAAGCAGTTTTGCAGGCGTGCCTAACGCACTGGCACAAGTACCCGCCGGCAGACTGAATGCTCTGGCGGTGACCAGTGCCAAACGCATCCCCCAACTTCCCAACGTGCCCACCATGCAAGAGGCGGGAGTGCCTGGTTATGACGCCACCGTTTGGCTGGCCTTGCTTGCCCCTGCAGGCACGCCTGCCCACATTGTGAGCAAATTGAATGTCGAAATTGCAAAAATTATGGGCAGCTCCGAAACGAACAAAGCCATGTTTGATGCGGGCGTAGAAGTCAGCCTTTCAACCCCAGATGCGCTGAACCAACTGATGGTTTCAGAATTGAGCAAATGGGGCAGAGTCGTCAAGGAGGCGGGCATTAAGTTGGAATAAATTGGAAGCACGCGTGTGATTGGCCCGCATCCAAGCCCTGTCAATCTGTGATTTTGTCGCCTGAGGGACCCTTTCTTACAGGCGACTGTGAATATCCCGATTACGCTCAGTTAACTACAGATCACAATCAGAGCCCTTATGGAGATTTCTATGGAAAAAGTCTGGCTGGCACATTACCCACAAGGCGTTGCGCACGACATCAATCTTGAGCAATACAGTTCCTTGACGCAGCTATTGGATCAGTCTTTCAAAGCGAACAGCCAAAATCCTTTCTCCGTTTGCATGGACCGCTGGATGAGCTACGGCGAACTGGACCAACTGTCCAGCGCTTTAGGCAGTTGGTTTCAGAGTCAAGGGTTGCTGCCAGGCGCCCGCATTGCCATCATGCTGCCCAATTTGCCGCAGTTTGCTGTCACGATGGCTGCCGTTTTGCGTGCTGGCTACACCTGCGTGAACGTGAACCCACTCTACACAGCAAGGGAGCTGGAACATCAATTAAAGGACTCTGGCGCCACGTCCATTGTCCTACTCGAAAATTTTGCCCATACCTTGGCCGATGTGATTGAGCATACACAAGTCAAAAACATCGTACTGACTTCGTTGGGTGACTTGCTGGGCCCCATTTATGGTCGGTGGATGACCTTTGCGGTTCGCCACTTGGCCAAGATGGTCCCTGCATTCGAAATACCGTTATCTGATGGACGCCGTGTCACTTCATTCAAGAGCGCTTTGTCACAAGGTCAGAATAAACCACTGAAATCTGTTCCCCAAACCTTGGATGACATTGCATTTCTTCAATATACGGGCGGCACGACGGGTTTATCCAAAGGCGCTGTTTTGACGCATCGAAACATTGTTGCGGCCATGCTGCAAGCGGAGGCCTGGTTCACCCCAGCCATCAAAGACATCGGGGACTTACGCAAAGTCAACAGCATCGCTGCGCTTCCGCTTTACCATATTTTCGCGTTAACGTTATGCCTTTTGGCTATTCGCCAAGGCTCTCACATGACGCTGATCCCTAATCCGCGTGATTTTGGAAAATTCATTGACGTCCTGAAAAAAAGGCCCTTCCACATCATGCCTGGGGTCAACACCCTGTTCAATGCTTTGATGTTGCACCCGATGTTCAAAACGATAGATTTTTCTAACTTGCGTCTGACTCAAGCCGGGGGCATGGCGGCCTCAGAAGGCACAGCAAAAAATTGGCAAACGGCTACAGGCAGCTCCATGATTGAAGGCTGGGGGATGAGTGAGACGTGCGCAATTGGCAGCAACAACCCTGTGACACAAAAAACATTCAGTGGCGACATTGGCTTTCCATTGCCTGGCATTGACATGGCGATCAAAGATGACAATGGACAGACAGTTGCCCAAGGTGAGTCAGGTGAGATCTGTATCCGAGGCCCCAACGTGATGACCGGGTACTATCAGCAACCCGAAGAGACCGCCAAAGCCTTTACAGCGGATGGTTTTATGCGCACCGGCGATATCGGCATCATGGAGCCCAATGGCCGATTCAAGATCGTGGACCGCAAAAAAGACATGATCATTGTCAGTGGATTCAACGTGTTTCCCAGTGAGTTAGAAAACGTCATATCCACTTGCCCCGGCGTTGTAGAGTGTGCGGCCATAGGAATCCCTGATGCAATGCAGGGTGAAGCCATCAAGGTGTTTGTGGTGCGCAATGACCCGCTGTTAACCGAACAAACCTTGAGTCGTTTTTGCCATGAAAACTTAACGGGTTACAAGCGGCCTAAATACATCGAGTTCCGTGATGAACTACCCAAAACGAATGTGGGGAAAATCTTGCGCCGCGAGCTTAGATCTTAATTCGGCACACGCTACCCATGGATTCAACATCCGCATGGCCAGATGGTTTACAAGTATTCGAACGAGGGTGGTTGTCATCCAACAACATTCTGCTGTACGACGATGACACAACAGTTTTAATTGACAGCGGATACGTCACCCACGCACCTCAGACACTTGCACTGGTCAAGCAAGCACTGGGCGCGAGACCCTTGGATTTGCTTCTCAACACCCACTTGCACAGCGATCACTGCGGTGGAAACCGGTTACTCCAAGACGCATACCCTTCTTTAGAAACACGCATACCCCCCGGCATGGCTTCTGAAGTTGCCAATTGGGATGAAGACCTTTTGCCATACAAATCTACAGGTCAAAATTGCCCACGATTTGGGTTCGATGGACTTATTGCGCCGGGTACTGAATTGACTTTAGCCGGTGAGATCTGGCAAGTACATGCTGCGCCCGGGCATGACCCCCATTCTGTGATTCTTTATGAACCCCTGCACAGAATATTGATTTCAGCAGATGCACTTTGGGAGCATGGCTTCGGTATCGTTTTCCCAGAGCTTGAAGGGGTATCCGCATTCCAAGAGGTTGCCACAACACTGGACTTGATCGAAGCGCTGAATCCGCTGTGTGTGATTCCAGGACATGGTCGGCCTTTCAATGATGTGTCAACGGCCTTAGCTTTTTCCCGTAGAAAGCTCAATGGCTACATTCAACAGCCCGAAAAGCATGCGCTTTACGGTGCAAAAGTGCTCATCAAATTTAAGCTCTTGGAGTTGAACTCAGTCACCAAGGCTGAATTCAATAACTGGACTGAATTAAATGGGTATTTACATGCGCTGCATCACCTGCAAGGCTCTAATCAGCTATTTCAGGATTGGGTGGATATGGTTTTGACTGAACTGATCAAAAGTAAGGCTTTGCAAATACAAGGCGAGTTACTTTTAAATATTTAACTGGCGCAACTGACTCTTCACCAAAAAAAACGCCCCACCGAAAGGTGAGGCGTTTTTCATATACAAGCCTGACGATGTCCTACTTTCACACGGGAATCCGCACTATCATCGGCGCTGAGTCGTTTCACTGTCCTGTTCGGGATGGGAAGGAGTGGGACCAACTCGCTATGGTCAT
>CANBWK010000043.1 GCA_947373105.1 Comamonadaceae bacterium
ATCCCGCTCTACAAACTCAAGCAAGCGCAAGCCAAGCTCGAAGAAATGCTGCCCGGTCGCATCATCGTTCAGCCCTTCTCTTGGCGCTGGTATTTCCAAACCGCGCGTGACTGCAAGCTGTACGACTTCACCCGCGAATGCTGGACCGATTTTGCCGGCAAAAAAACCAGCCCAGTGAGAGGCAATTTGCCGCAAGTCACTGCCGCCTGAAGGCCTTACCCACTCTTTCGAAGCCCCGCCCTGCGGGGCTTTTTTGCTGATATATTGTGTAAACAAATTTTTAAAGATTGAAATGTCACTCTTCAAGCTTTTTGTCGCAAGCCTTCTGACCTGTTTTTTAATGGCGCAGGCGCAAGCCCAACCTACGGTAGGTTCAAGATTTGAAAAAATATTGCCACTTGGTTCTGGCGCAAGCGTCCCCTTGCCCGAAGGTCAATGGCTGGCCACTGCGGTCACGCAAATAGATGTTCCTAAGCAAGTCTACAAATGGCAAGTGACGGTTTTAAAAAATTTAGATACACGATCGCCATTCGCAGCATTGGTGATCAGAACTTCTGACATACCTAGGCAATGGGGTGGGACATCTTGCGACAGTCCAAAAGATGTCGACCTTTCATTTTTAGTTAGCCGACATGGCTCGACCAGCAGTCAACTCATTAACAAATGTTCTCGATTTATCGGCATCGATGGCCTTGACCCATGGATTGGTCGCCGAAAAAATGAAAATAATGGGTATTGGCCTGCTGATGTCACCGATGGCTTGGGCTTCATTCCTTCAATCAAAACAAGGAACTTTGTTCTAGCCGAATTTGCTGTCCAAAAATTTGGGGGGCTAGCATTACGTTACGACGTTTTCATGCTTCCGCCCGCTGGCATTTCCAGTGGCAAATTCAGTAGCAATTACAAAGAAGGCCGCATTTCTTTAGAGCATCAATTGCTAGAGGGATGGGCGAACGTACTCATTGAGGCTTTGCAACAATCGTATTTCGAGAAAAAGCCACAGACCCTGATGGCGCTGAATTACAAAACCGACCTCAGTGGAGTGGCCGTGGCCTCGGCCAAAACTTCACCTTCAGTAGATGAAGCCGCACAAAAAGAATCTGACGGTGCCCGCGACGCCCGCACCCAGGCTATCCTTCGCGAATTCGAAAAAGCCGGTCACACAGTGGCGGCCAATGCGCCCGCCAAACCTGCTCAGGCCTCATCGGCTCCACCCCGACCTGCCAACGCATCAACCCCAATTTCCACACCCACGCCGGCACCGGTCATCGTAGCCGCCGCCCCAACATCTAGCGCTCTGAGTGCGCAAGAGCGTGAATCCAAAGAACTCAAAGCCCAGCTTGACCAAATGCGTGAGATGTTGACCAAGCTGCAAGCGGCCAATGCCGCGGCGACTGTGGCCGCCAACAAGCCGCCAGAAACACCCGTGGCCGCTGCGCCAAAGCCCGCTGGTGCAAAACCTATTTTTGCCAACCGTAAAGCGCTCATCATTGGCAACGACTTGTACACCGATGTGCCCAAGCTCCAAAATGCAGCAGCAGATGCCGACGCCATGGCGAAAGCTTTGGAGGGTGTGGGCTTCAAAGTGTCCAAACACTTGAACCTGAACGAGAAAGCTTTTAAGCAAGCCTTGCGCGATTTCCGTTTGAACATCCAGGGCGGCGATGAGGTGCTGTTCTTCTTTGCCGGGCATGGTGTGCAACTGGGCGCGGCCAACTATTTGCTCCCCACCGACATCAAGGGCGATCACGAAGAACAGGTCAAGGACGAAGGCATTCAGCTGCAAAAAGTGCTGGACGATTTACAAGAAAAGAAAACCAAGTTCGCCTTGGCGGTGATCGATGCCTGCCGGGACAATCCTTTCAAAGGCCAAGGCCGTGCCATCGGTGGCCGTGGACTGGCACCCACGTCAGCCGCCACGGGTCAGATGATCATGTTCTCTGCGGGTTCTGGCCAACAGGCTTTGGACAAACTGGGGACGAATGACAAAAACAAAAATGGTTTGTTCACCCGTGTTTTCCTGAAAGAAATGCTCAAGCCAGGGGTTTCTGTGGACCGTGTGCTTCGCAATGTGCGCAACGAAGTCGTGACCCTTGCCAAGGGCGTCGGACATGAGCAAACACCGGCCCTTTACGATCAGGCCGTAGGCGAATTTTTCTTCGTGCCTTGACGTTCAACCCGCAGCGCGGCGGGTCAAAATTTCAATAGCAGGCAAGGTCCTGCCTTCGAGCACTTCCAGGAAGGCGCCACCGCCCGTCGAGATGTAGTCCACCTGTTTCTCGATGCCGTACTTGGCGATGGCGGCCAAAGTGTCACCACCGCCGGCAATGCTGAAAGCACGGGACTCGGCAATCGCTTGGGCGATGACCTTGGTGCCATTTTCAAACGCAGCAAACTCAAAGACGCCCACAGGGCCGTTCCACACAATCGTGCCAGCTTGTTTGAGCTGCGCTGCCAGTCTGGCTGCCGTCTCCGGGCCAATGTCCAAAATCAAATCGTCATCGGCCACTTCTGTGGCTTTTTTCACCGTCGCCACGGCATCGGCAGAAAAGGTTTTGGCTGTGACCACGTCCGTCGGGATCGGCACTTCTGCACCGCGCGCTTTCATGATCTCGATGACCGCCTTGGCCTCGGCCAGCAAATCAGGCTCAGCCAAACTTTTACCAATGTTCAAGCCCACAGCCAACATGAATGTGTTGGCAATGCCGCCGCCCACAATCAGCTGGTCCACCTTGCTGGCCAAACTCTTCAAAATAGTGAGCTTGGTCGACACCTTGCTGCCCGCCACAATGGCAGCCAGTGGCCGCTGGGGCGAGGCCAAGGCCTTGCTGATCGCATCCATTTCGGCAGCCAACAAGGGCCCCGCGCAGGCCACAGGTGCGAACTGCGCAATGCCGTAGGTCGTGCCCTCGACACGGTGGGCGGTGCCGAAAGCGTCGTGGACAAAAATATCGCACAAGGCACCGAGTTTGTGCGCCAACTCAGGCGTGTTCTTTTTCTCACCTTTGTTCAAACGGCAGTTTTCGAGTACCACCAATCGGCCTGGTGCCACGGTGACACCGTCCACCCAGTTGGTGATCAAAGGCACATCACGGTCCAGCAACTCGCCCAGGCGTTTGGCCACCGGGGCTAAAGAGTCTTCGGGTTTGAACTCGCCTTCCGTGGGGCGTCCCAGATGGCTGGTGACCATCACGGCAGCACCGGCATCCAGTGCCATTTGAATGCATGGCAATGATGCGCGGATACGGGTTTCCTCGGAGATAAGGCCCTGGCCGTCTTGCGGTACGTTCAGGTCCGCGCGAATGAAAACACGTTGGCCTTTGGCGGAGCCGTTGGCGCACAAATCAGAAAAACGAATAACGTTCATGGTGGACTGCAATGGTGAAACTTCTGTCATTTTAAGAGCGGCGACTGACGGGAACTGACGTTCTGGTTTCGTTACCAGCCCCAGCCCAAATGCAGCGGCAAATACACCGCCATGCCCAGCAATATCGTCTGCAGCACGTCGCGACGCCAAAAGTAGACCGCCGCGCCCATTGCGGCCGCATAAAGCCTGGCATCTTGTAAGGTACTGATCAACTCGCCTTGCTGCATCACGATCTCAGGAATGACCACAGCAGACAGCGCGGCAATCGGTGCGTACTGCAAGCCGCGTTGTGCCCAATGAGGCAAATGCCATTCTGCGCTGGAAAAGAAAAAGAAACAGCGCGTCACCACTGTCACCGCTGCCAAGCCAAAAATCACCACGAGCGTCCACAGGTCGGTGCCGTTCATCCAATCGGTCATCTCACACCCCGTACACGCTCAACCGTCAGGCACAAGATCACAGCGGCAGCAATAGCGACCACGATGTTCAGCTTCAGCGGCAAGGCATAAGCCGCAACCGCCGCCGCACCGGCCACCAAACCCGACAAGACACGCATGCGCGAACTCGCCAACGAACACTGTATGCCCAGCAAGCACAAGATACCTGCAAAACCCAGGCCCCAAGCCGGTGGAATGCCATTGGCCAAGGTGATGCCAATCAAACTGCAAGTGACCCAACTGAACCAATTGAGGCCATCGTTCCCTGCCAAATAGGCCTCTTGCGCCAGCTTGTCCTCAGGATTTGTGCCGGGTTGGGGAAAGCGTTTGATGAACAATACATAGCTCACGTCGGCAGTCAAGTAACCATGGCCCAAGCGACGCCACAAAGGTAAGTGAATCAAGTAAGGTCGAAGGTGCAGACTGAACACCACGAAACGCAAATTCACGCAAAATCCGGTAGCCAAAATCACCCACGCGGGCGCACCTGCAATGATCAATGGAATGGCCGCCAGTTGCGAGCTGCCGGCAAACACCACCAAGGTCATGACCACACACTCGAAAACGCTCATGCCCGACTTGACCATGGCCACGCCCGTCATCAGGCCCCATGCGGCAATGCCCAGGGCTTGTGGCGCTAATTCGCGGGCACCTTTTGCAAACTCAGGATGTCTGTAAAGAGAGGGAAGAAAAAACATCGACCGGATTTACGCTGTAGGGCCCAACATCTGCCCGTGCTGCAATGCAAAGCCACGCAGAAAATCTACAGCACTCAAACGTTTACCGCCGGGTCGTTGCAATTGGGTGATGCGCAATGCATCTTCGCCACACGCAACACAGACGCCCTGCGCATCGGCACACAACACCGTACCTGCTGGGCTTTGGCTTGTATTCGACATCACTTGTGCATGCCAGATTTTGACTGTCTCACTGCCCGCTAAACAGGTCATCGCACACGACACGCCAGGAAAAGGGTCAAACGCTCGAATGCGTCTCTCAATCACCGCCGCTGGCAAAGTCCAGTCCACACTCGACTCGGACTTTTCAATCTTGTGCGCGTAGGTAATGCCTTCGCTGGGCTGCACTTGGGGCTTGAACTGTCCCACACTGCCCAGCGCCTGTACGATCATGCGACCACCTAAGTCGGCCAATTTGTCATGCAATGCAGATGTGGTGTCAGCCGGCTCAATCTGCACAGACTGCGTCAACAGCATGTCGCCTGTGTCCAGTCCTGCATCCATTTGCATGATGGTCACACCGGTCACGGTGTCGCCGGCTTCAATGGCACGGTGAATGGGCGCAGCCCCGCGCCAACGCGGCAACAAGGAGGCATGGATGTTCAAGCAGCCATACCGCGGCGCATCCAACACCCATTGCGGCAAGATCAACCCATAGGCCGCGACCACCATCACATCGGCATGGGCCGCCGCGATGGCCATTTGGGCCGCTTGGGCATCATCGGGGTATTTGCCATCGAGTCGCAGGCTGCGCGGCTGTGACACTGCCAAGCCTTGTGACACCGCCCACTGTTTGACGGCCGAGGCTTGCAGCTTCATGCCGCGTCCGGCCGGTCGGTCGGGTTGGCTCATGACCAACACGACCTCATGTCCAGCGGCGTGCAACTGCGCCAGCGCCACGCTGGCAAATTCGGGCGTCCCCGCAAAGATCACACGCATCAAATGGGGCTTTCAGTCGTCTTCGTCACGCAAGGCTTTGAGAAGTTTGGTCTTGATGCGGTTTCGCTTGAGGGGCGATAGATATTCGACAAACACCTTGCCCAACAAATGGTCGAGTTCGTGCTGAATGCAGACGGCAAGCAAATCGTCCGCCTCAATGGTGCGGACCTGGCCTTGTGCGTCCATGGCTTTGACTTTGACTTGGGCGGCACGCTCCACACCATCGTAAATGCCGGGCACAGACAAACATCCCTCATCACCTTTGATGCGCTCCTCGCTCATCCAAGTGATTTCGGGGTTGATCAAGACCAATGGCTGATCGCGCTCTTCAGAGGTATCGATCACCACCACACGCTCATGCACATCAACCTGGGTCGCGGCCAATCCAATGCCACTGGCGTCGTACATGGTCTCCAGCATATCGGCGATCAACGCGCGAATGCGTTCGTCCACAGCCACCACGGGCTTGGCCACGGTGTGCAATTTAGGGTCAGGGTAACGAAGAATGTGGAGCAATGCCATGGCGCAGAAAAAGGGTCTGAGTAACCGTGTATTTTCGCCAATTTAAGGGCGCTTCGCCGGCTCAGCCCATAAATCGCACAATTTCCCGGCCTAAAGCCAAACCATCATGGTCCTGCGACAAACTGTCCATGCCCATTTGGAAGGCCTGCTCCCCCAGCTGGGCGCGCCGCTTGTGAAGCAAAAAGGCGCTGTAATCGGGCACAAACTCAGGGTGTGGCTGCACACACCACACCCGGTCTTGCACACGGAAAGCGGCCACAGGGCACAGGGCATGACTGGCCAGCAACTGAGCGCCCGGCGGCAGTGCGAGCACCTGGTCTTGATGGCTGGCCAACAAGCTCAAGGATTGCCCCGAGTCATCAAGCCATGTGTACGTCATACGGCCCATGCACCAGCCTTGCGGTGCACGACCCACCGGCGCGCCGAGACACAGGGCAATGAGCTGATGGCCAAAACAAATCCCCACCAGTTTTTTGTGTGCGGCCAACAATTGCGTCACCTGGGCACGCAAGTTCACCACCCAAGGTGCATCCGAAAAAGCGTCCGCACGACTGCCCGTCAACAGGACAGCGTCATAGGCATCCCAATCTGAAGGGTAATGGCCATGGTAGGGCTGAAACACGTCCATTTCACCTTGCGCGCCGGCTTGGCGCAACAAGCGTTCGGTCATGGCCGCGTAGCTGCCGTACACCGGCGCCATCTCGGGGTCCAGCACATCGTTATCCAGAATGCACAGTTTCATGACCGCAATTTTGACATCACCCACCCCTTGCCCTCACAATGAATCACAAATAAGTCAGGGAGGAGACATGATCACTTCGAAAGAAGAGTTGGGCGCTTGGCTGCGTCTGAGTTTGACCCACGGCGTGGGCAACGAAACAATGCGCCGATTGATGGCCGCTTTTGGCATGCCTGAAGCCGTCTTCACGCAAAGCAGCTCAAGCTTGCGGCAAGTCGTCTCAGCTGCACAGGCGCTGGCATTGCAACAAGAGCCCGACGGTTGGCAAACCCTGCTGGACGACACTTGGGAATGGCTGCAAACCCCTGCAGGCCTCCATGTAAAGCGTGCCATCGTGACGCTGGGCGACAACGATTACCCCAGAGCACTGCTGGAAATGCCCGACCCGCCCATGATGCTGTATGTCCTCGGGCAAACAGACTGGCTGTCCAAGCTCGAAGCCACTTCGTGCATCGCAGTGGTGGGCAGTCGCAACCCTACGCCCCAGGGGGAACAAAACGCCAAAGCATTTGCACAAGCCTTGAGCAGCGCGGGTTTGACCGTCGTGTCCGGCATGGCGTTGGGCGTTGACGGCGCGGCACATGAAGGGGCCTTGTCAGGCGCCGCACCAGAGGCCTTGGCCACCATCGCCGTGGTCGGTACGGGGCTGGACAGGGTGTACCCCAAACACCATTTGCAACTGGCGCACCAGATCGCGCAGCGGGGATTGATCTTGAGTGAATACCCCTTGGGTACGCCCCCGTTGAATGCGAACTTCCCCAAACGCAACCGGATCATCTCAGGCTTATCGCAGGCCACGCTGGTGGTGGAGGCGGCCTTGAAGTCGGGCTCACTGATCACCGCCAAACAAGCGCTGGAGCAGGGCAAAGAGGTTCTGGCCATTCCGGGCTCGATTCACTCGACACAGTCCAAAGGCTGCCATGCCCTGATCAAGCAAGGCGCCAAACTGGTGGAGTCAGCGCAAGACGTCCTGGAAGAGCTGCGCGTGCCAGACCCCTTTAAATCAAACCCAAACCCTGCAACGGACGAGGACGAATCAGCGGTCACCACAGAAGCACACTTGTTAACCTGCATGGGTTTTGACCCCGTCGGTCTTGACGCTTTGCAAGCCCGTTGCGGCCTGGACACCGCCAGCTTACAAACGCAGCTGCTGACTTTGGAGTTGGAAGGACAGATTGGCCGCTTGCCCGGCGGCCTGTTCCAGCGAATGGCAAAAGCTTGAGGTAAAGCCTGCGCTTAAACCACAGCGCCAGCGTTTTCGCCGTCTTGGTCACCGTCTTTTTTGATCACCGGTTTGATCAAATCTTCACGCTGGATGCCCAACCACATGGCAATCGCAGCGGCCACAAAAACAGACGAGTAAATACCAAAGCAAATACCAATCGTCAGGGCCATTGCAAAGTAATGCAAGGTCTCGCCACCGAACAACAGCATGGACAAGACCATGATTTGGGTGCAGCCGTGGGTAATGATCGTGCGGCTGATGGTCGAGGTGATCGCGTTGTCAATGATCTCCACCGTGTTCAACTTGCGAAAGCGACGAAAGTTCTCGCGAATCCGGTCAAAGATCACCACCGACTCGTTCACCGAATAACCCAGCACCGCCAGCACCGCAGCCAACACCGCCAGCGAAAACTCCCACTGGAAGAAGGCAAAGAAACCCAGAATGATGATGACGTCGTGCAAGTTGGCCACAATCGCCGCGACAGCAAACTTCCACTCAAATCGAACCGCCAAATACAGCATGATGCCGATCACCACAAAGGCCAACGCCTTGAGACCATCGGTCGCCAGCTCTTCGCCCACTTGGGGCCCGACAAACTCGGTGCGGCGCATCGTCGCATCTGCGGTAGCGACCTTCAAGGCGGTCATCACACTTTCGCTTTGCTGCGCCGAGCTGATGCCCTTTTGTGCGGGCAGGCGGATCATCACATCCCGCGCGGTACCAAAGTTTTGCACCTGCACATCACTGAAGCCCAAGCCCGCCACAATGCCGCGAACCTTGTTCACATCCGCCGGCTGGGCATAGCTCACTTCCATGACCGTACCGCCCGTGAATTCCACCGACAAGTGCAGCCCGCGCGAGAACAGGAAGAACACTGCCAACAAAAAGGTCGTGAAGGAAATGGCGTTGAACACCAACGCGTTCTTCATGAACGGGATGTCTTTTTTGATCTTGAAAAATTCCATGATTGAAGCTCCCGCTTATTCTTTGTCAGTGGTGGCCACAGCCGAAGACTCGGGGCGCCACACCGTACCGATGCGCACCGACTGCAATTTCTTTTGGCGACCATACCAAAGGTTGACCAAGCCACGCGAGAAAAACACAGCCGAGAACATGCTGGTCAAAATACCGATGCAATGCACCACCGCAAAACCGCGCACCGGACCCGAGCCAAAAGCCAACAAAGCAACGCCCGCGATCAAGGTGGTGATGTTGGAGTCCAAAATAGTGGCCCATGCGCGGTCGTAGCCCGCTGAAATGGCAGCTTGCGGGTTGGCGCCACTGCGCAACTCTTCGCGAACACGCTCATTGATCAGCACGTTCGAGTCAATGGCCATGCCCAGCGCCAGCGCCATCGCGGCCATTCCGGGCAAGGTCAAGGTGGCTTGCAGCATGGACAGCACCGCCACCAGCAGCAGCAAGTTCACACCCAGTGCAATACCCGAGACCAAACCGAAGACCATGTAATAAATGCACATGAAGGCCACGATCACGAGGAAGCCCCAGGTCACGCTGTTGAAACCCTTGGCAATATTCTCGGCACCCAAGCTGGGGCCGATGGTGCGTTCTTCGATGATCTCCATCGGCGCAGCCAGTGAACCTGCGCGGAGCAGCAGCGCCGTGTCGTTGGCTTCCACTGACGTCATGCGGCCAGAAATTTGCACACGCCCACCACCGATTTCAGCGCGGATCACTGGTGCGGTCACCACCTCGCCTTTGCCTTTTTCAAACAAGATGATCGCCATGCGCTTGCCGATGTTTTCGCGGGTGACGTCTTTGAAAATTCGGGCACCTTTGGCGTCCAGCGACAAATTAACCACAGGCTCTTGCGTCTGGCTGTCAAAGCCGGGCTGCGCATCGGTCAGGTTGTCACCGGTCAGGATGACTTGTTTTTTGACCACCACTGGTTGACCCGTTCGCTCCAGATAGCGCTCGGCACCAAATGGGACTGGCCCTGAACCCAGCTCAGCCGTTCGGGCATCGGTGCTTTCATCGACCATGCGCACTTCCAGCGTAGCGGTGCGCCCCAAAATGTCTTTGGCCTTGGCCGTGTCTTGCACACCAGGCAACTGCACCACGATGCGGTCCAGGCCTTGCTGTTGAATCACCGGCTCGGCCACACCGAGTTCGTTGATCCGGTTGTGCAAGGTCGTGATGTTCTGCTTCAAAGCTTGCTCTTGCACCTTGCGTGCCGCTTCGGGCTTGATCGTGGCCGACAGTTTGAACTCGGCGCCATCCGGACTTTTAGTAACAAGCAAATCCGAGAATTGGGCAGACAAAACGCTCATGGCGCCTTCGATCTGGGCGGCGTCACGCATGCGAATTTCTATCGCCAAACCATTGCGACTGATGCCGCCATGGCGCACGTCTTTTTCGCGCAAAGTAGTTCGAATATCACCAGCCAGTGAATCTGTTTTTTGGGTTAAAGCCGCCTTCATGTCCACTTGCAGCATGAAGTGAACGCCTCCGCGCAAGTCGAGTCCCAAATACATGGGCGCTGAATGCAATGCCGTCAACCAGTTGGGTGAGCGCGAAATCAAATTCAAGGCCACCACATAAGCCGGGTCTGCCGCATCGGGCACCAACGCCTTTTGAATGATGTCTTTGGCTTTGAGCTGGGCGTCCGTGGTCTCAAAGCGGGCGCGAATCGAAGTGCCCTCCAAAGAGATCAAAGTGGCTTGCACGCCAGCGGCCTTGAGTGCATCCTCGACCTTGCCCAGCGTGGCGGTATCGACCTTGAACGTCACCTTGCTCGAGGACACCTGCACCGCAGGCGCTTCACCAAAGAAGTTGGGCAGGGTGTAGATCACCCCCAACAAGAGCGCGATCACAATGATTGCGTATTTCCATACCGGGTAACGGTTCATGATGGGTCGCGTCTAAAACGTTGTTTGTGGACTTGGAATTATTTGACAGTGCCTTTAGGCAAAACCTGCACCACGGCCGAGCGCTGCATTTGCACCTCGACACCTGTGGCCAATTCGACGCTCAAATAACCGTCACCCATTTTGGAGACTTTGCCCAAAAAGCCACCGGCGGTGATGATCTCGTCGCCTTTGGCCAAGGCATCGATCATGGTTTTGTGTTCTTTTTGCTTTTTCATCTGAGGGCGAATCATCACGAAGTACAACACCCCGAACATCAAAAGCAAGGGCAGCATGCTCATCAATGAGGACTGAATGTCACTGCCACCAGAGGCGGCTACGGCGGGTGCGGTTTGTGCAAAAGCAGATGAAAACATCATCAATCTCCAATAAATTCTGTAAAAGCCCATCCCATACGGCCAACGCGGCCTGGACAGGTCAACCCGAGATTGTATGCGGGGCTATGATGTGCACTAAAGTCCTTGTCCTTTCAAGCCAATGCCCTCCTAGGGAGACCCCTTTTGAGCGATCACCACAGTCACCATCACACCCATGGCCCTGACGAGCCCAGCCATTTGAGCGAAATGGACATCCGGGTGCGCGCCCTGGAAACCTTGCTCACCCGCAAAGGGTATGTAGATCCGGCCGCGCTGGACCGGATCATTGAAACCTACGAGACCGAAGTTGGCCCTCACAATGGCGCCCGCGTGGTGGCCAAGGCCTGGCGTGACCCGGAGTTCAACGCATGGCTCCTGACAGATGCCACAGCGGCCATTGCCTCGCTGGGCTTCACCGGTCGACAAGGCGAACACATGGTGGCTGTGGCCAATACGCCCGACACCCACAACATGGTGGTCTGCACGCTGTGCAGTTGCTACCCTTGGCCGGTTCTGGGACTGCCCCCCGTTTGGTACAAAAGCGCCGCCTACCGCGCCAAAGCAGTCATGGACCCGCGCGGCGTGCTGGCCGACTTTGGTGTCACCCTGCCCGAAAAAACAACCTTCCGAGTTTGGGACTCCACCGCAGAGGTTCGCTATCTGGTGCTGCCCATGCGCCCTGCAGGAACCGACCATCTTGACGAAGCTCAATTGGCCCAGCGGGTCACACGCAACGCGATGATCGGCACCGGCTTGGCCTTGACGGAGGCCCCATGAACGGTGTGCACGACATGGGTGGGATGCAGGGTTTCGGGCCGGTCCTGCCTGAGGCCCACGAAACTTTGTTTCATGCCGACTGGGAAAGCCGGGCCATGGCCATGACTGTGGCCATGGGCGCGGCTGGCCAATGGAACATCGACCTGGCACGCGCCGCCCGCGAATCCTTGCCCCCCACCGTCTATCTGTCGAGCAGCTATTACGAGATCTGGATTCGCGCACTTGAAAAACTGATGCTTGAACGCGGCATGGTGACCGCCACCGAATTGCAAAACGGCCAGATGTCCACGCAGCCGCTGCCCGTCGCCCGCGTGCTCAATGCCCAAACCGTGGACGCCGCCTTGGCCGCAGGCAGCCCGACCCAGCGGGCGTCTGTGCGCCCGGCCCTTTTTGCGGTGGGGCAGCGTGTGCGGGCTCGCAACATTCACCCACAAGGCCATACACGCTTGCCCCGTTATGTGCGCGGTCACACCGGCACCGTCGTTCTGACCCACGGCAGCCATGTCTTTGCTGACCGCCATGTCAGCCAGCCCTTGCCGCCTTTTGACAGCCACGCCGAATGGCTCTACACCGTGGTGTTTGATGGCGCAGAACTGTGGGGCGACGCAGCCGACCCGCAGGTCCAGGTGAGCGTAGACGCTTGGGAACCCTATTTGGAAGCGCTGCTGTGAACCCCAACGCCATGCAGTTGACGCTGGAAGACATCGCCAGGCAATGTGCCGGTGGCATGCCGCTGCCTGTAACGTCAGATGGCACATCGGATGGACAGGGCGCCGTTGTGTTTGCCGAACCTTGGCAAGCCCACGCCTTTGCCATGACCGTGCAACTGCATGAAAAAGGCCTGTTCACTTGGCCGCAATGGGCCGCTGCCTTGACGCAAGAAATCCGCAATGCCCAAGCGCGTGGTGACGCAGACGACGGCCACCATTACTACGTCCACTGGCTCAATGCACTGGAGCACATGGTGATCCAGCACCAGCTGGGCACGCCCGATCAGATCCACGATCTTGAACACGCTTGGGAAGACGCTGCAGCCCGCACCCCGCACGGTCAGCCGATTGCCCTGGATACTGTGCTTTGAGTTTTCCTGTATTGCCTGTGGCTGCTTTGATGGGCAGCCTGGTTTCCTTGTGCGTAGGCACTTCTTTTGCAAAAAGCCTGTTCCCCCTTGTCGGTGCCGAAGGCACCACCACCTTGCGCTTGGTGTTCTCCACCGCGTTGCTGATGCTCTTTTTGCGTCCTTGGCGCAGAACCTGGGTGAGGGCCGATCTGCTGCCCTTGGCCCTGTATGGCGTGCCCATGGGCGTGATGAACCTGCTGTTTTACTGCGCCCTTAAAACCATCCCCTTTGGCTTGGCCGTGGCCATTGAATTCACAGGCCCCTTGGCTGTGGCCTTGTGGACTTCGCGCAAACCACTCGACTATGTGTGGGTGGTGCTGGCCATGGCGGGCCTGGGCTTGATCCTGCCTTGGCCTGGCAGCACCGACGCACTTGACCCGATCGGCATGGGCTTTGCACTGGGCGCGGGATGTTGCTGGGCTTTGTACATTGTGTTCGGTCAGCGGGTCGCCGCGCGCTATGGCGCGATGGCCACGCCCATGGGCATGCTGATCGCGGCCATGGTGGTGGCCCCTGTCGGTGTGACCGTCGCAGGCGGGGCCTTGTTCGACAGCCATTTGCTGCTCACCGGCCTGGTCGTTGCGCTCGTGTCCAGTGCCGTGCCCTACAGCCTTGAGATGTACGCCCTGCAACATGTGCCCAAACACACCTTCAGCGTCTTGCTGAGTCTGGAGCCTGCGGTGGGCGCGATGGCGGGCTGGCTCGTCTTGTCTGAACAATTGAGTGTCCAACAACTGCTGGCGATGGGTTTGATCATGGCCGCCTCCATCGGCTGCGCTTACAACGCAAAAAGGCGCCCGTAGGCGCCTTTTTGCAGTGAGTTAAAGCGAATTAAGCTTTGGCTTTCACTTTGGTCATGGCCGTTTTCACAGCGGCTTCAGCTTGGCTGGTAGCGGCTTTGAAGTTGGTTTCAGCAACTTGCGTCGCTTGCTTAACGGCTTTCTGCGCGCTTTCGATGGCGGTGTTACCGGCTTCGATGGCGGATTTGATCGCGGCCACGGCAGCGTCAGAACCGGCAGGTGCGTTCTTCAGGCTGGTTTCCAGCACGGTGGCGAATGCCTTTTGGGCTTCAGCCACTTTGCCTTCGGTGGCTTTGGTCAATTGAGCGCCAGTCGATGTGGCGATGTCCACCAAATGACGGCTGTAAGCCACCGACTTTTCATACACTGGCTGACCCATGCTGGCTTGAACAGCCAACAAGTCTTGGGGAGTTTTCACAGCCAAGAGGGTTTCCAGACCGGTGAAAGACTCGCTGAAAGCCGCTTTGGAAGCCGCCATGTTCAGCTCCACCAAACGCTCAAAGCCGCTCATCACGGTTTTGGACATATCAGTGGCTGCAGCCAGGTTGGCTTGTTGAGCGGCGGCGAATTGTTCAGTATTGAAAGACATGGTGATTTCCTTGTGAGAAGTTGTTGAAGTGAACGAATTGTTGCACTGCAGCAAAATCAAAGCAAGGGAAAACCCCTGTTTTTGCCCACTTTAGAGGACAGACTCAAGAAATCGGTTGCGCGCCTCTGAATACCCGCTCACGCTTTTTTCAAAAACTCAGCCTTGAGCATGAAACTGCCCGACTCCATCTTGCAGTCCACTTCATGGTCGCCGTCGACCAAGCGAATGCTTTTGACCTTGGTGCCTTTTTTCAGCACCGTAGAAGAACCCTTGACTTTCAGGTCCTTGATCAGGATGACCGCATCACCATCGGCCAAAGGATTGCCATTGGCATCGCGGACCACGCCATTCCCAGCCAAGCCATCTTCTTCGGCGTGCACCCCTTGGGCTGGCCACTCAAAGCCGCAATCCGCACACACTTGGTTATCGCCATCGGGGTAAGTATTTTCTTGGCCACACTGAGGGCACGCTGGGAGGGTGTTGGTATGTGTCATTGGACTGGCATGTTAACCCCTGCCCTTGCAGCCTCAAGCCTGACCCTCCGCCTCCGGCCATAAGTTAGGGAAATAAAAACGCAATGCATGCTGAGGCACTCCCAATCGCAATTTGCCATGGGGTGTATCACTCTCCAACAAGCCGCGTTTAAGCAAAGCCGAAACCTGTGCCGTCGCCAATCGATCACCCAAACCCAGCATGACCTTAAAGTCAGCCCGATCTAGCTCAGTCTGCGATGCAAACAGGTAGTGCAATCCACGCAAAGACTCCGCTCGAACACCCTGCTTGACGACTTGCTCCTCATAAGCCAGGCACGCGGCCATGCGGTTCTTCATGCTGTCCAGCGACAGTGATGTGGCCATGAAGTCCACCTGATCCAAGCACACTCCAAGCACATAGTCGATCCAGCGGATCAGGCCCGATTCAGTCAAGTTGCCACGACCATCTAGATCGCCCGCCCGCGGCTCATCAGCTGCTGCCAAGCTTGCGTAATAGGCGTCATGTGTTCGGGCAAACCCACGTAAGGGGGACCACAAACCATTGGTCAACCCCATGTGCCCCAAGACCAGATGACTGTGCAGCCGCACGACACGTCCATTGCCATCAAGAAACGGGTGGATCCAGGCCAGGCGATGATGGGCTGCAGCCATGGCCACAAGCTGTAACTCGCCACGCCGAACACCCGAATACACCGTCGTCCAGCGCGAAAGGAACTGCGACAAGGCGTGTGCGGCAGGGGCGGCATGGCGCCCAACACTCACCTCTTCGTTGCGCAGAAACCCCGGCCGCATCACTTGGCGCTCACCACCGACCGTGTTTTGCAGTAAACGATCCGCCTGCGGCAAACGGGCAAATAAATCCTGATGAATATCGCACAAGGTTTGAGCTGACCAAACTTGTCCAGAATTCCACTGGGACCAACGAGCCTCAAGCTGGGCCTCCGTGGCCATGTGCGCCAAAGCCAACCTCTGCCGACGGGCCTTGTCTGCATCTTGCGCATAGTCATTGTGCAAAGCTTGCTCAATTTCCAGCGGCAAAGTGTGCTGTCCTTCAATCCTGTTGGAGTAATAAGAATTCATGGACCGCAACAATGTACGCACACCGGGTAACGCTCCCGCCGGACACCATCCCGACAATCTGTCGGCCTTGCGGATCAGATCATGTGCTCGCTCCAACAGTGCCCCCAGCCGATGTTCGGAAGGCAGCAATGGCTCCATCTGATTTGGCTGGTCATAAAGCAGAAATTTTTGCGACTTAGACATAGATCGCAAGTTTATGTCATATATAGATTTTTATCAATTCATGCCAGAATTTTTGCGACTTTAAATGCGACTTTAAATATCGCGCAACCATCACGCTCTGACAGAGAACCCGCCATCCACAGCGAGGCATTGGCCCGTGATGTACTGGGCCTCGTCTGACGCCAAAAATGCAGCCGCCTTGGCAATGTCCCATCCTGTGCCCATGCGACCGGTTGGACACAACGCATTGCGTTTTTCAACCATCTCTTCGTGCGATGCGTATTGGCCGGCAATGGCCTTGTAGATGTGCGGGGTGTCCATCATGCCGGGCATGATGGCATTCACGCGTATGCCTTTTTTGGCGTACTCAAGCGCCATCGATGCCGTCAAGTGGTTCACGGCGGCCTTGCTGGCGTAATACGCAGGGTAGGGGTAGCCCGTGTAGCGAATCGCGGCAAGGGACGAGATGTTCACGATCGCACCCTTGCCTTGTCGCACCATGATGGGTAACACGGCCTGGCAGGTGAGAAACACGGTTTTCAGGTTCATGTTCATCGCATGATCCCACTCCGCCTCGTCCAGCGTTTCCATGGTGCCCATGGCTGGTAAGCCGACGTTGTTGTGCAACACGTCAATATGCCCAAAATGCGCCAGCACTTCGGCGACGACCTGGGTGATTTGGTCCCGCTTCGTCACGTCACAGCACCAAGCCATGGCCATGCCACCTTCGCTGCGGATGATGTCAACCGTTTCATTGGCCGCATCGATGTTGATGTCTATGGCCGCAACCATGGCGCCGTCCCGGGCATATTGCACTGCAGCCGCCTTGCCATTGCCCCAACCGGGGCCTACAGCGCCAGCACCGCACACCATGGCCACTCGGCCATCAAAACGTCGAGACATGTCTTGCACTCCTTAAAATAAACAAACAGTGTGACGTATTGCTTTGCGTCCTGCTTATCGTCCGCCGATGAGCGACGGCAACCAAAGTGATACTGCAGGCACAAAGGTCACGATCATCACCACCACAATGGCCGCAGCGAGAAACGGCAACACCTCACGGTTCACTTCGTCGGAGCGCGCGCCTGAAATGAGTGCACCTATAGACAGGCTGATGGCCACCGGCGGCGTGATCAAACCGATCAGCAAATTGATGCCGACAATCATTGAGAAATGGTAAGGATCAATGCCAAACTTGGCCGCCACCGGATACAGCACGGGACACAACAACACCAGCGAAGGGCCGTTTTCCATGAAGGTGCCCACCAGCAACAACAGCACGTTGACCAACAACAAAAATACCATCGGATCACCAATCGAGCCGAGCATCCAATCGGCAATGCGTTGGGGCGCCTGCTCGTAGGCCAAAAACCACGACACCACCTGCGCACCGCCCAAGATGATCATGATCACGGCGGTCCCGCGCGCCGAGCTCACCAGCGCCTGCCACAGCTTTTTCAGGTCCAGCTCTCGGTGAATAAAGAAGCCCACAAACAACGCATACACAACGGCAACCGCAGACGATTCGGTCACGTTAAAAATGCCCGTGCGAATACCCACGATCAAAAACACGGGCATCGACAGCGCCCAGAAAGCCAACTTGAATTCGCGCCAGATGCCCGCCAAATTGACCGCCTGCGCCGCCGGATACCCCCGACGCCGACTGATCACCACAGCGACCACCATGATCGCGCTGGCATACAGTACACCTGGAATCACCGCAGCGATGAACAACTTCAAAGGGGACAAATTGGTCAACACGCTGATCATCAAAAACGTGATGGACGGCGGAATGATGGGCCCCACCACGTTGGCAGCGGCCGTCAGTGCTGCAGAAAATCCGCGCCCGTAACCGGCTTTGATCATGGCGGGAATCAGCACCTTGCCCAGCGCAGAGGTGTCGGCAATGGCCGAGCCCGAAATACCAGACATCAGGGTCGCAGACGCCACGTTCGTCATGGCCAAGCCACCCCGGAAACGCCCGAAAACGGCATTGCAAAATCCCAAAAGCCGGTCGGTCATACCGCCTTGCGACATGAGCTCACCGGCCAGCAAGAACAAGGGAATGGCCAGCAACAAAAAGCTGTCCAGCCCTTGGTACACCTGCTGCGGCACGATCATCAGGTCAATGCCGCCGACAAACAACACGGCAATCGTTGCCGAAAGCACCAGCGCAAAAGCCACCGGAACCGCCAAAAGCAAAAGCACTGTCAGTGACAGCAACAACACACCAAGCATCGTCATGGAAGCCTCAATCGATTTGCGACAGGGAGTCGACAGGGGGTGTCTCACCCCCTATACGGGCAAAAACCAGCATCAGCGCCAGCAGCGCGGCACCCACACTCATGGCCGAATAGGGAATGGCCATGGAAATCTCGAGTGCGGCCGATTCTTGCGAACCATTCATGGTGGCAAAGCGTGCACCCGCCCAACCAAGCACCCCTGCAGTGGCCAAGATGGCCAGGTCACGAACAGCCAGAAGCACAGTGCGCAAACCGGCTGGCAAAGCATTGACCAAAGCACCCACTGCAATGTGGCCACCATCACGCAAACAAGCGGCGGCGCCCAGCATGGCCATCCAAGCCACCAGCATGCGTGCGACCTCTTCGGTCCAACCCGGTGCTCGGCCGATCACGTAACGCCCGAAGACCTGATAAAACAAAGCCAGAGCCACTGCCAACAACATCAGGCCCAACACCGTGTCCAGCAACTTCTCAAGCCGCATGGCCCAAGCAATGGCCCAATGGGGGGCACCCAAGGGCGCCCCAATTTTCGAAGCCTGCTCGCTCACTTGACGTTTGCGAACTTGGTGGCCCAAGGGGCCAGGTCCGGGAACTCCTTGCCAATGTCGGCCACCCTGGCTTTCATGGCCACCGTGTCAATGGCGTTGAACTTCATGCCATGGCCTTCGAGCTTGGTGCGCAACGCACCTTCTGTGCCGACCATGGTGTCCGTGGCCGCCAACATCACCCGCTCGCCTTCTTCTTTCAGCAACTTCTGAACGTCAGCAGGCAACTGCTTGAAACGTGCGTCGGAATAAATCCAGGTCATGGCACCGATCACATGGCGTGTGTCAATCGCGAATTTTTGAACTTCGTAGTACTTCATCGTGTCGATGATCTCGAGCGGGTTTTCTTGTCCATCAACCATGCCTTGTTGCATCGAGGTGAACATTTCTGCCATGCCCATGGGCACCGGGCTGGCACCCAGCAATTCCCAAGTCATGCGGTACATCTTGAGCGGCGGCACGCGCAACTTCAAACCCTTGAGGTCGGCGACCGAGGCCACGGGCTTGTTGGAGCTGAGCCAACGCGCGCCACGGTAACCCGCACCAATGATGCGGAACGATGTCTTTTTGGCCACCTCGTCCATGAACTCTGTACCTACGGGGCCGTAGTACACCTTCTTGAAATGGTCAACATCGCGCACGAGGTAGGGATACGCCTCCAGACCCGGCAACACGTTGTAGCGGTCGAGTGTGCCAATGGACTGCAGCACGATGTCGTTGGTGCCAATCTTCAGGCCCTCAATGGCGGCAGGCCAATCACCGGTCGAACCGCTGGCGGCGATTTGGATTTTGACTTTACCACCCGACTTGGATTCCACCGCCTTGGCATACGACTCGGCGGCATTGAACCAAATGTTGCCCGGGTTGTAGACGTGCGCCATCTTCAAAACCAGCGGTGCCTGTGCCATTGCAGGGCCTGCGGACATGCCGGCCACCATCGCTGCTGCGCCCAATGCCTTGAGCAGCGTTCGCTTGTTTGTCTTCAACATCATGGGGGTCTCCTGTAAGGTGTTTACTTATGATTGACAGCTAACTTGTTCTTGCTGTGCGCGGTCAGTATGGCATCCGAAAGAGGCACCTCCGAAAGGGAAAACCCTGATCGCCCCCCCGCCAAAGTCTCGGGTGTTTCAGGCCCCTGCACGCTGCTTCAAATACGGGCCCACCAAATGCCGGTTGGTGCGCTGCAGGCCCATCAACAGGGCATGGTCGGCACGGTTGCAACCGAAGCGCGTTTTCAAGTCATGCTGCATCTGCGCCAGCAAATGCGCCGCCATTTCGGCATCGGCCAGCGCCCTGTGGGCCCGACCCGACGAAGGCAAATGGTGCAACGCTGCCAGCGTGCCCAACTTGTGATTGGGCGCTTGCGGATACAGGCGACGCGACAGCAGCAAGGTACACGCAAAGGGATGTGCGCCGGGCTCTCCGCAACGGGACAACTCGGCCTGCCAAAATTTTTTGTCAAACGCCGCGTTGTGCGCCACCATGGGCCGCTCGGCCACAAAGCGCGCCGCCTCGCGCATGACCTGCTCGGCGGAGGGCGCTGCCTGCACCATCTCGTTGGTGATGCCCGTGAGCTGGGTGATGAAACTGTTCACCCGCACGCCCGCATTCATCAAGCTCTGAAAGCGGTCCACCACCTGACCGTTTTCCAGCAACACAATCGCCACCTCGGTGGCGCGGTCGCCCATGCCCGGCGAAATGCCGGTGGTCTCAAAGTCGATGACAGCGATGGTATTCACTCATTCAGTCTCAGGTAAAAGGGGTTCACCATTATCAATCGCACCCTGTACATTTTGAACAAGGCAAAATCAATCCTTTATCAGCCAAGTCTCCGCAGGAATTTCGCACATGACCGACAGCCAAGCTCTTTTGTTTCAGCCCACCCGCATCGGTGACATCGAGGTGGCCAACCGTGTCGTGATGGCACCCCTGACCCGCTGCCGCGCTGACGAAGCGGCGGGCGACGTCCCAGGCAGCGAAATGAACGTCACCTATTACCGCCAGCGCAGCAATGCGGGCCTGATCATCAGCGAAGCCACCCAGGTGTCCCTTGGCGGCAAAGGCTACAGGGCCACGCCCGGCATTTACTCAGACGCGCAAGTTGAAGGCTGGAAACACATCACCCAAGCCGTCCATGCAGCAGGCTCCAAAATCGTGGCCCAAATATGGCATGTGGGCCGCATTTCGCACCCCGAGATAACGGGTGGTCTTGCGCCTGTTGCCCCATCGGCGGTCGCGCCCAACATCATGTCCAACACCCGCAACGGCAAATTGCCTGCGCCCGTGCCCCACGCCTTGACGGCGTCAGAAATCAAAGACGTCGTCAACCAATACCGGCAAGGCGCGGCCAACGCGATGCGGGCCGGTTTTGATGGCGTCGAAATCCACGGTGCCAATGGTTATTTGATCGATCAATTCTTGCGCGAAAGCACCAACCTGCGCGCCGACGCCTACGGCGGCTCGCCGCACAACCGCATCCGCTTTGCCCTTGAAGTGGTGGACGCCGTGGTGGCCGAAATCGGCGCAGGCCGCACCGGCATACGCTTGTCGCCCGTGTCACCCTCCAACGACTCCGCCGAAAGCCAGCCCCAAGCCGTGTTTGGCCCCTTGGTCGAAGCGCTCAGCGAGCGCGGCATCGCCTTCATCCACTTTGTAGAAGGTGCTACCGGGGGACCGCGTGATGTGCCCGGTTTTGACTTTGCATGGGCCCGTAAAACCTTCAAGGGCGCCTACATTGCCAACAACGGCTACACCCGCGAGATGGCCTTGGACGCCATTGAATCGGGCCGCGCCGACGCCGTAGCCTTTGGCCGCCCCTACATCGCCAACCCCGACCTGGTGCAACGCCTCAAAGTCAACGCCCCCTTGGCCGCGGTCAACACCAAAACCATCTATGTTCCCGGGCCTGAGGGGTACATTGATTACCCGGTGATGTAAGGTCGTCAATCTTCAAAGATGGGGTAGGTCGGCCGCTTCAGCTCCGACATGCGAACTTTGCAACTCGCGAACCCATGATTGATATCAAAATGAATACAGTGATATCATTGAAGCCAATTCAAGGAGACTTGGCCATGTCATCCATCACCATCCGCAACTTGCCCGAAGAAACCCACAGAGCCCTGCGTCTGCGCGCCTCATTGGCGGGGCGCAGCACAGAGGCCGAAGTGCGCGCCATTCTGGAACAAGCCGCACGACCGGTGGGGCGCATCCAACTGGGATCGCTGCTGGCCGAAATTGGTCAACAAGCTGGCGGCTTTGACTTGGATCTTGAGCGCGACAAAACACCCGCTGAGCCCATGAGGTTTGAATGATCTTGCTCGACACCAATGTCATCTCTGAGCCACTGAAGCTGGCAGCGGACGCCGGCGTTTTGGCGTGGATCGACGCGCAATCCATCGACACCCTGTACCTGTCGGCCATCAGCCTGGCCGAATTGCGCTTTGGTATCGCGGCCCTGCCCGAGGGCAAACGCAAAGACACCCTGCACCACGGTTTGGAACAACGCATCCTGCCCTTGTTTGCAGACCGCATCCTGCCTTTTGACACCGCCGCATCGCAAACCTACGCGGACATCCTTTCGTCAGCCCGCGCACAAGGCAAAGCCATTTCGAATGCTCACGGTTACATCGCCGCGACCGCCAAGCGCCATGGCTTCATGGTGGCCACGCGCGACACCAGCCCGTTTGAAGCGGCGGGTGTCACCGTGATCAACCCCTGGACAGCTCAGCACTGACCACACCCGAAGCGGCGCACACATGACCGGCCCCCTCCTTTTCTGCGGCGACCCTCACGGCCAATGGCAGCACATCATCGATGCGGCGCTGGATACCAACGCGCGCGCCGTCATTTTGCTGGGTGATTTGGAACCTGCCCGACCGCTGCACCTTGAGCTTGAGGCTATTTGGGAGCGCGTCTGGTTCATCCATGGCAACCACGACACCGATACCCCAGAAGCTTTTAACCACGTGTGGGCCCCTGACATAGCGGAGCGGCACATCCATTGCCGGGTGATCACGCTGCCCTGCGGCACCCGCATTGCCGGGCTGGGCGGGGTGTTTCGCGGCGCGGTGTGGAACCCCAAAGACAACAAGCCCGCACACTACCGCAACCGAGAAGCACACGCCAGCAAGACCCATCCACAAGACCGCGTGCGCGGCAGCGTCAACCTGCGGCACTGGTCCAGCATCTACCCCGAAGACATTGAACAACTGTCCACACTGCAAGCCGACATTTTGATCACCCACGAAGCCCCCGG